>JBDLHZ010000091.1:0-8400 GCA_039715135.1 Verrucomicrobiota bacterium | reverse complement strand
ACATGCCGACGGATGTTGTGGCCGAGGTGGCAGGTGATTTCGTAGGGAATGGTATCCGCCAAGCGGGCGAGGTTTTCGACGCTGTTTGGCGCGGCTGGATCGGCTGAAATAATCTCCACCTCATAGCCCACCTGTGCATCGGGAATATCGGTGATATCCACTGTCATCTGATCCATCGATACCCGCCCGCAAACCGGAGCATCCTGGCCATTGATCCGTACGGACGCCTTGTTGGAGAGGTTGCGGAAATAGCCATCGCCATAGCCGATAGGCACGATACCGACGCGGCTATCGCGGGCATATTCATGCGTCAGGCCATAGCCGCTGCGACTTCCCTTTCGAATATGCTTTACGGCAATCAGCTTGGCCGTGACCGACAGGCAGGGTTTAAGCTCAACCGGGTTGTGCAGTTGATCCGATGGATGGCAGCCATAGATCGCAATACCGGGTCGAACCATTTCAAAGTGCGTTTCCGGCAGATCGATTATGGCTGCGGAATTGGCGGCATGGTGAACCACGTTTCCATTAACCGGCCATACCGTCTTGAATAGCTCCAACTGCTCCATGGTGGCGGTTTTGTCGGCCTCGTCGGCCGTGGCGAAGTGGGTATAGATGCCGGTCAATTCGACACCCTGCGTCTCCTGGATAGCGGCAACCATATCCATTGCCTGCCGGGCAGGCACTCCCAATCGACCCATGCCGGTATCGACCTTGAGATGGACCGGTGCCGAACCACCCATTCGTTCCGCGGCGGCCTGCACCGATGCCAGCGCGGTTTTAGACATGACGGTTTGGGTAATGCCCTGCCGGACCAGTTCGTCCTGAATATCGTAATCGTCGAAGTAGGCCGACAAAAAACAGAGGATGAATCCATCGTAGCCGTGTTGGCGCAACGCCAGCGCCTCGGTGGGCGATGCCACGGCAAAGCCATCCACCCGTTCGGCCAAAACGGGATAAAGAACATCCATGCCGTGGCCATAGCAGTCGTCCTTGACAACGGGACACAGCCTCACATTCGGATCGATCAGCCCACGCAACATGGCAATATTATGCCGAACCGCGGATGCCGAGATCGATGCTGTCAGATAGTTCTTCATTCAAGATATAAACGACCCCACAAATGCAGGGTCGGTTGCAACAAGGGCTACGCTGCCGACAACTGTGTATTGTGCCGGCTTTCAAAGCCTGAGATTTCATCCTCGAACAGAAGTGATTCGGCAATGTCGTCCAGTCCCTGGAGAAGCTTTTCCTTCACGGCCTGATCGACCTCGAAAGCAAACTCGGCATCCTTGAAGGAAACCTTTTGCTCTTCGAGGTTCACGGTCGCCTCAAGCGGTTCGTCGGCTGCGGCCATTTCAAAGATCCGGTCAACCTGTTCACTGCTCAACTGGACGGTCAGCACACCGTTCTTTGCGCAATTGTTGCGGAAGATATCGGCAAAGCCGGGGATATCGGCTTCAATCGGGGCAACAACCACCTTGAAGCCCTGCTGTGCGACGGCCCAGACCGCATGCTCGCGACTGGAACCGCAACCAAAGTTGTTGCGGCCAACCAGGATCGATGCGTCCTGCGCCTTTGGTTGGTTCAGGATGAATTCGGTATTGTCCGACCCATCGTCGTTGTAGCGCCAGTCGGAAAACAACGCCGAACCAAAACCCGTGCGCTTGATCGATTTCAAGTGTTCCTTCGGGATCAACGCATCTGTATCGATGTTCGCACGATCAACGGCGCAAACCACTCCAGTAAATGTTTCAAACTTTTTCATTAGACCTGTTCCCTTACATCAACAAAGTGCCCGGCAATCGCCGCCGAGGCCGCCATGGCCGGACTGACGAGGTGTGTACGGCCACCACGACCCTGGCGCCCCTCGAAGTTGCGGTTGGAGGTGGAGGCGCAACGCTCCTTCTCCGCCAGCTTGTCGGGATTCATGGCCAGGCACATGCTGCAACCGGCATAGCGCCACTCGGCACCCGCTTCGTGGAAAATGCGGTCGAGACGCTCGGCCTCGGCTTGGTAGCGAACCTTTTCCGACCCCGGAACCACCAGCACGCGCACGCCATCGGCCACCTGCTTGCCCTCCATCACCTTAGCGGCTTCGCGAAGGTCTTCGATGCGTCCATTGGTGCAGCTTCCGATGAATACCGTATCGATCTTGATGTCGGCCATCTTCATGCCCGGCTCAAGCCCCATGTAGTCGAGCGCGGCGCGCACGTCTTCCGGGCTGTATTCCGGAACGGCATCAAGCTGTGGCACAGTGCTATTGATACCGGTCACCATGCCGGGACTGGTTCCCCATGTCACCTGCGGCTCAAGCTTTTCGACATCGATCACAAGCGTCTTGTCAAACACCGCATCGTCGTCGGAATAGAGCGTTTTCCAATATTCGATCGCCTCATCCAGCGCATCGTCTTTCGGGGCAAACGGACGGTCTTCAGCCGTAACATAGTCGATGGTGGTCTGGTCGGATGCGATGAGCCCCGAACGTGCGCCGGCCTCGATCGCCATATTGCAGACGGTCAGACGGCCTTCCATCGAAAGCGCCTCGATGGCCTCGCCGCAGAACTCGAATGCACACCCGGTTCCGCCAGCGGTTCCGATTTCGCCGCAAAGCTCAAGCACCATGTCCTTGGCGGTTACGCCGACCGGGATTTTGCCCTTGAACTCAACCTTGTACTGCAACGGCTTTTTCTGGCGGAGCGTTTGCGTGGCGAGCACGTGCTCCACCTCCGAGGTGCCAATGCCAAAAGCAATTGCGCCGAAGGCGCCATGGGTAGCAGTATGCGAATCGCCGCAAACCACCGTGGTGCCCGGCAGCGTGATGCCCTGTTCAGGGCCGATAATGTGCACGACGCCCTGCTTGTCGGACTCCATGCCGTAGAAAGTGATGCCGTTGTCCACGCAGTTTTGCGCCAGCGCGTCCACCTGCGCCTTGGCCACCGGATCGTGGATCTCGGTGCGGCTGTCGGTCGGCACGTTGTGGTCGGTCGTGGCAAAGGTCAACTCCGGATGGCGAACCTTGCGGTTCTGCAAACGGAGACCCTCGAACGCCTGCGGGCTCGTTACTTCATGAACGAGGTGGCGGTCGATGTAGAGCAGCACCTCGCCGCCCGGAAGCTCCTTGACGACATGCTTGTCCCAGATTTTATCGAAGAGTGTTTTTTTCATGATTTTCACCTACATTTAACGAACGCGGAATTATATGGGCGCCCACACCCCGTGCAAGTTCTATCCGTGTTCATTTATTTCCGACATTTGGAACTTGCCGGGCGAGGTCAGGTGACCTACCTTCCAATTCGTTGCTTGGCGAAGTATAAAACAATGATCGGGTTTACCCAAATTACCAAAGCACTGTCCGACCCCAACCGGGTTCGCGCACTTGCGGCGATGCGTGGACGGGAACTGTGCGTCTGCCGGATTATCGAGTTGCTACAGCTCGCACCGTCCACCGTCTCGAAACACCTGGCCATATTGAAGCAGGTGGGATTGATTGAAGGGCGGAAAGAAGGGCGCTGGATGCACTATCGCCTACCCGGCGATCAGTCCTCCGATATTTGGAAGACACTGGACTGGGTTTTCAAATGCCTGGAAAATTCGCCTGAAATCAAGACCGATCAATCAAGGCTGAAACAGATCATGGCCGTTGATCTCGATGAACTAACGCAAATCTACAAGAAATGAGGTGCCCAGATGAAACGAATCATTCCTATTATCATTGTCGCCGCCGCCATTGCAGGCGTGGTTGTGCTCAAGAAGTCCAAATCCACGGAAGCGAGTGAAAAGAACGGCGGAATTTGCCCGTGCGAAATGATTCACGCGGCGCAGAGCAACCAAACCGAAGCAGGAGCATCCAGCGTTGAATGAGTTGTTCCACCTGTTGAACGGCGCCCTAACGCAATCGACGGCCTTGGCGCTGCTCGCCGCCTTTGCCTGGGGCATTTGCAGCGTCATCCTAAGCCCATGCCACCTCGCCAGCATCCCCCTGCTCATCGCCTATGTAGACGGCCATGAGGTCGACAACCCCAAGCATGCAGCCATGCTCTCAACACTTTTCGCCATCGGCATTCTGGTCACCATGGCCGCCATCGGCATTGTCACCACCCTCGCGGGGCGCATGACCGGAGACGCGGGCGCAATCGGCTACTATGTAATGAGTGCCGTTTTCATCCTGATTGGCCTGCACCTGCTGGATATTGCTTCCGTTCCATGGTTTGGAACCCAAAAGGAAAAAATCAAAACCAAGGGCATGTTGGGCGCCCTTCTGCTTGGCCTCCTTTTTGGAATCGCATCGGGACCGTGTACTTTTGCATTTCTTGCGCCGGTACTGGCAGTGGCATTCCATACGGCGGCCGACAGTGCGCCATTTAGCGGCCTGCTGCTGGCATTCTATGGCTTGGGCCACTGCGCCGTATTGATTGTTGCCGGGACCTCGGTCGAACGCGCCAAGCATTTTGCCGACTGGAACCGCAAAACAAAAACCGCCAGCCGCATCAAGGCCGCCATCGGCGGGCTACTGATCCTGTTCGGCCTGTACTTTCTCTATAAAGCGATCTAAAGGAGTTCCCATGTTCCAATGGTTGGATAATCTAACTACAAAACTGGTTGAAGGTGTGTTTGGCCTATCCATCGAAACACACCTTGGCAGCAGTGTGCATTTCTTTTTCTATGACGTGGTCAAGATTTTGATCCTGCTTGCGCTGATGATCTTCGCCATCTCCTACCTGCGCAGCTATTTCCAGCCGCAGAAAACCAAGGAGCTACTCGAACGCATCCATGGCATAAAGGCGCATATCGCGGCATCGTTGCTCGGCATCATCACCCCATTCTGCTCCTGTTCGTCGGTGCCGATCTTCATTGGCTTTGTGGAGGCAGGCATTCCGCTGGGTGTCACCTTTTCTTTTCTGGTCACCTCGCCGATTGTCAACGAAGCGGCTTTTGCCATTCTGTTGGCGGCCTTTGGATGGAAGGTGGCCTTCACCTATGGTGCGATGGGTGTGCTCATCGGTGTGGTGAGCGGGATGATTATCGGAAAATTCAAACCCGAAGCCCATTTGGAGGAGGAGGCCTTCGAGGGCGAAGCCTTCAACAAGCTCCGTCCGGACATGACCCAGAAAGAGCGGCTGGTCTACGCCGCTGAACACGTGGTCGACATTCTCAAGCGCATCTGGCTCTACCTGCTCATCGGCATTGCGATCGGTGCAGCCATCCACGGCTGGGCTCCGGAGGATATCCTTGCCAAGTATGCCGGCAGCGACAACCCGCTCAGCGTCGTCATTGCCGTGCTATGCGGCGTGCCGCTCTATTCCAACGCGCTCGGCACCATCCCGATTGCCGAGGCACTAATTGGAAAAGGCGTCGGCCTTGGAACCGCCCTCGCGTTCATGATGGCCGTCACCGCCCTCTCCGTCCCGGAAATGGTGCTGTTGCGAAAGGTCATGAAGCCCCGCCTGATCGCCATCTTTGTCGCCACCGCCGCCATCGGCATCCTGCTCGTCGGCTGGATGTTCAACCTGTTGTTTTGACATACAACCATCTGGAGTGCGGAGACCCCGTCTCCGCTTTAAAAGCGCCCCGAAGTTTCGGGGCGCACTCCAAGGCAAACCTGCGGTTTGCGGGTACAACTCTTGCAACAACACAAGCACTCTGTTAAAAGTCCCCGCATGAAATCAGTCATTCTAAAGGAATTCCGGCACCACGGGCCGTTCACGCTGCTGGGGGCGGCGCTTGGCGTGGCGATCGTTTTCACACTGCAGCGCATCGCGCCGGATACCATCAACACGGAACGGGCCGAAGCCCTCTTTGAGTTTTCCCATCCATTGCATGTCGTGTTGAGCGCGATGGTCACCGCGGCACTCTACAAGAACTATCGAGGGCGGCCGCACCACAGCAAGACCGGCATGCTCGGCATCGTGCTGGTCGGCTATTTCGGCTCGATCGGAATCGCGACACTGAGCGACTGCCTGATTCCGTACTGGGGCGAGCTGCTGCTCGGCATGGAACACGCCCACGCGCATCTCGGAATTGTGGAAATGCCGCTGATCATCAACCTGGCGGCGTTGCTGGGGATCGGTGCCGCCTTTTTCTCAAGCCAGACCCATTTCCCACACGGGGGACATGTACTGCTCAGCACGGCAGCATCGCTTTTCCACATCATGCGGGTGCAGGCGACCCCTTTCACGCTCACTGAGAACATTCTGATCACCCTTTTCCTGTTCATCGCCGTCTGGCTCCCCTGCTGCCTAAGCGATATAATTTTCCCGCTTGTCTTCGTTCGCAAGCCGGACTAACAGCAGGCGGCGGATTCTTCAGCACAATTTATTCTCATTTTTGAGAAGTTTTGTTTCCGCCAGCTTCCCTTTACCTGAAACACGGGAACATTTTACCTAACTTTCTAGACTGGCGGGGAAATGGCACGTCGCATGCTGATTAATCTACCATGATGAAAAACAAACACAAGATCCTCAGTCTAACCGATATGGATATCGGACATTTTGTCAGCTACGAACTTACCGCTGAATCGCTCACCACCAAGCTATTCCGGATCTTTACCCTCAACACCATTCCACTGAAGAAGGTAATGGTTCTTCGGAAAGCCGGCGATGAAGATATCACCTCGCTCAACCGGATGAACTGGTTCAGCTCTCTTAAGCGCCGCTCGCTCTGCCCCGTCTATACGCTCCAAGCCACAGAGAAATCGCCCCGCATCTTCATGCGGCTGGATCGCGGTTCGCATATTGCCGTGCAAAGTACCTTGGCGCAACTGCATGTGTGATACCTTTGGCAAAACACTCCTACACCCGGTATCCCTTGGCTCCGTTTGCTCCTACGAACTAAGTGGCAACATCATCTTTGCCCGGCTGTTCGGGATCATCCCGATCCAAAGGATCCATCTGGCCGATATACACTATCTGCGTCTAGCTACACATGATGAACTAAGCGCAACATTCCTGCTGTTCAATTGGCCTCAATTCCTCCCGCACCGCCGCTCCAGTCGGCCGGTCTATGTTCTGCAAACCAAAACCCGCCGCCGAATATTCCTCAACCTCGCAGGCTATGCACACTTTAGACTCCGCAAAGCCATTGGCCAGATACACGAAAGCCCTTTGCAACGAATAGCGGCCTAGCACAAACAACGCTGTCCACATGGCTCTTGAATGCGCCCCACGCAAATAGTATGGTCGCGCGCATGGCTGATGAACAATTCCAACGTCCGGACTGGGACGAATATTTCATGGATATCGCGCATGTGGTTTCAACGCGCGGAAACTGTAGCCGGCGGAAAGTCGCGGCACTGATTGTGAGTGATCGTCGCATCATTTCGACCGGCTACAATGGTACACCCCGCGGAATCGACAACTGCTTCGAAGGCGGCTGTCCGCGTTGCGCCAGCGAGGCACCGTCGGGGGAAAACCTTGGCGAGTGCATCTGTGCACATGCCGAGGAAAACGCCATCGTGCAGGCCGCCTACCATGGGATCGCCGTCCGCAACAGCACGCTCTATTGCATCCTCAGCCCTTGCCTGATGTGCACGAAAATGATTATCAACGCCGGGATCAAGGAAGTGGTCTACGAAACCGAATATCATTTCACCGAGCAAGCACGCGATCTATTCAAGGCCGCCGGTATCCTGTGCCGGCAGTTTAAGCGAAAATGAAACCATCAAAGAAATAGTGGAGCACACATGGACAAGATCGTTGGAGTCATTCCGTCGCGCTGGGGATCAACCCGGTTTCCGGGCAAAAGCCTTGCAATGATTTCGGGGAAGCCGATGATCCAGTGGGTTGTCGAGCGTGTGAAGCTGGCAAGGAAACTGGACGCGGTGATTGTCGCCACAGACGACCAGCGGATCGCCGACTGCGTCCATGCCATGGAACTCCTCGACGTGCAGGTAGCCATGACCCGCGCCGACCACCCATCCGGCACCGACCGCATAGCCGAGGCCGTCCAATCATTGGAAGCCGATGCGGTAATCAATGTGCAAGGCGATGAACCGCTCATCGACCCTTCCTTGATCGACGAACTGGCCGATGTAATTTCCTCCGGCGAATGGGATATGGCCACCGCCGCCACCCCCATCGATGAAGAAGACCAAATCAACGATCCCTCCGTCGTAAAGGCTGTATTCAACCGCCACGGCCAAGCCCTCTATTTTTCGCGCGCCACCATTCCGCACGTTCGCGAGCTATCCGACACTTCAACAGATGGGATATATTGGCGGCACATCGGCATCTATGCCTACCGCCGGGACTACCTTTTGAGGCTCGTCGCCGAACCGCCCTGCGCGCTCGAAAACCTGGAAAAGCTTGAACAGCTTCGTGCACTCGACATGGGTTGCCGCATGAAGGTCGTTAAGACACAGGACTTCGGCATCGGGGTCGATACACCGGAAGATGTCGCCAAGGC
>JBDLHZ010000090.1:0-8414 GCA_039715135.1 Verrucomicrobiota bacterium | reverse complement strand
TTGTCTAGTTCGAGGGGGTCGGAAATCAGATCATTATCGGTATCGCCACTCAGCGGATCCGTGCCCAGTGCTTCCTCTTCCTCGTTTGTCAATCCATCGCCGTCCGCATCATCCGAGCCTATGGCGGTAACGGTATCCACAATCCAGCTATGGTAATAGGGTATGGATATGGCAAACGTGGAGTCATATTGTCCCCCGCTCCCCGACACGGCGGTGTTGATGCCAGCGAGCTTCCACGCGCCGCCATCGTTGTAGAATACCCCGCTTCCGGAATCTCCTGTGGCCGTTCCGGCCTCATGGCTTGTGTTTCCCAGATCAAAATCCATCCAGAATCCATAATTCTGGGTAAAGCCGACACTGCCCCCGGCATGGTAGTAATGAATTCTGGTACGGTTGATTACCTGGCTCCCCCAGCGCTTGGTGCCCCTGCCGCTACCGCCCATTGTCCAATAGCTAGTGGACACCGCACCGATATCGCCGAATCCCGCCAACAGGACCTGAATCCCCACTAGATCCCAGGAGTACAGTGCATAATACCCCGGGAGGGGCATGTCATAGCGAACCAGGGCCAGATCGCCCGAGGCATGGTAGACGATCTCCTGCTGGGTGTAGGTATAGCCGTCGATGGATAGCGAACCGGAGCCCCCGTCATCGGCCACATGGCCTGCCGTCAGTATCCAGCTGCCCCCCACGGCGACGGCGGAGCTTCCCTTGTAGTTATGCACATGGCTCCAGTCGAGCCCGTTAGGCGCCGTTTCGGCGGCCGTGTAGTCTTGCACTACGATGGCCGATGCATTTGCTGCAATCATTGCGCTTGCAGCTATGCTCATTATATTCTTCATCTCGCGCACCACTTTCATGGCCTTAAAGTTTGGCGATTGATATGGGTTCCGGGGTTTGGAGGGCCGGGCAGTTTAAATATGATATGAATCGGTATTCACGATGTAGGTCAAAACGCCCCCAAAGCAGATGTCCACAGATCATTGATGACATCTATCTACAATATTTAGATAATATGAGTAATGCCCTCCCTTTTAACAAAAGGAAACCAACAAGTCGATTCATATGAATCAAAAAAATGAGGGGGCTTGCATCTGCAAGCAGGGTCGTGGAGGTGTCCTGAAAGTTGAAACCCCGCCAAATAAAAAGACGGGGTTTCCATTATTGCTTGAGGAGGTGCTAAACGCTGAATTTGCGGCGGACAAATGCGATCAAGCCCGAAGTGCCCAGCAGCAGAACCATCGACGCAGGTTCGGGGATGACGTTGACAAAGGTTTCGCTGAACTCTCCTCCCGCACCCATGTCGATTACATGAAGAGCCACTTGCAGGTCTCCGGAATGCAGCATGTCCAAGAAGTTGTAGGGCGGTTCGGTATAGGTCATTTCCAGAATCAGGTATTCATACGGATCAATGGCGTTCTTTGCCGCTTTTTCGCTGCCGGCCGCTTCGTCTGTACACATCCAACCGATGAGCTCTCCGCCAGGCGGGTTTGGCGGGGCGACGTCACCGTCGACGAACGAGACACCTGGTCCATTGATAACCGAGACGATTTCCAGGCTGACGGGAGGTGCCACATCAGGGTCCAACGTCGAAAAATAGATTTCGCTGATTGCCGATGACGCAGGACCGGTATTTGTGAAGAGAACGCTAACCTGCCCCTCTCCAGTCGAGGTCACATCCATGAATAGTTGGCTCTCACCGACAATTTGAGCTGTTCCGTTCGTGTCGTTGGCTGTTATGGCATTAAAACCAAATAGCTCTGCGCGGGAAGCAGACGCCGTTAATAGTATAATCAGAATTAGATGTTTCATGGCTAGACCCTCATTGAGAAGCCTACCCCTAACCTTCTCTTCCTTTCGTTGTTATTTTGTATTTTGAACTAGACACAACTACTCTTTAGCTCGCTTTTTGTCAATAAGAAAAATAATCCATTAGTTGTCTGCGTATGTTAATCGGTTGATGCAATTGAAAAATCCATAGTTGTAGTCGCCAGTGTCACAACCAATACAACCCATCTTCCTGTTTAATCTGCTTTTGTCGCATACACTCTTTAGTAAGTCAACTAATTTAGGTATCTATTTACCAATATTACCCGATTTTACCCGAAAAAGCATATTTCCGCGTTTTTTGAGGGTGTATCGGTCAAAAGCAGTTCCAGAAAACCGTGGCCGTCCCGCATGTGCGTGCGGATGTAGAAATATGGATTGGCGTTCCCCTTCGTGAAGCTGGGTCATCCGCCTCTGCCAAGGCTATGTCGGGATAAGCCGATCCCGCCAGCAACATCGCTACAGGGCGCCATCATTGACGGGTTCGCGCCGGGCCGGGTTGCTGTTCCGCAACGCCGCAAAAATCGCTTTTTTCTTCCAACGCCCGTGAAACGCGCATACACTCCTGCCTTTTACAATCAATTGGGAACGAATATGAACAAGGAAGAAAACCATTCAGTTGACGGCGTTCTGTTTCGTCCGCTTGCCGGAACCATTCTGGCGGTGGCCTCCGGGCTGTCGTTTTTCTTTTTGTGCATGATCCTGCCGCTGGTGGGTCCGGCGGGGAGCAAGGTGGAGCATGCGGGCAAGAACAAGGCCGCCTTCCTGGCGGTGTTGCTGGTTACGTTCCTGCTTGGGGTGCTGGCTTCGTACTCCAAAATGATGCGCCGGAAAAACGATGGGGGCCCCTTGCCGTATTATTCCCTGGGTTTGTGCGCGGTTTGCATCCTTACTCTTTTTGTCCTGCTGGTGAATGGATTTGCCATCTGAATGAAACAGATTGTTACAGAGGTTCTCCAGGCGGAAGAGGCGATCAATGCCCGGTTGCAAGAGGCCCGGGTGCAGGCCGCCCAGATCAAGGCGGCTGCCGAGAAGGATGTTGCCGCGAAAACGGCGGAAGCCCAGGACGAGGCGCGCCAGATTGTCCAGAACGCGATCGAGGAGGCCAAGAAGGAGGCTGAACGTTTGCGCAACGAGCGATTGGCGGAGGCGGACATGGAAAAGGAAACCTTGTTGACCGGCCAGGCCGATGCCATCGACCGGCTGGTGGAGCGAATCTGCGAAACCCTATTGATTCCAGAGTAGCAAAACGGCAACGAATAGAACCACGAAATACACTAAACACACGAAAATTCCGGCAACGAATGAATGTAAAGCAACGAATAAAACCCATCTTTCCTGCCGCCAATTCGCTGCTTTACATTCATTCGCTGCAAAAAAATCCGTGTCTATCGGTGTCCATCTGTGGTTTCCTCCAAAGGCGGATCCGCCGTATTCCGAGTAGGCGGACAAATTTGGTTGCCAACGTGAGTCCCGTTGCACGTGCCAACGTGGTCACGGGACGGCTATGCCGCGCTAGGTATTTCGTGGTTAAACATATTCCAGCAAAAGAGGTTAAGAGTGGTTGGTTTAGGAATGCAAAATGTAGAAGCTTGAGGGAAAAGAACTAAACATGGCCGGGCCACTGTCAAAATATGCCTTGATCAACGCCAAGCTGCGTGGCCGGATCAGCAAGATCCTGCCGGAGGAGGGTTTTGCCCAATTGTCCAAGGCACCCTCCCTGGATACCGTCCTGGCGCTGCTTCGCGACACGGCCTATTCCGGTCTGGAAGGGATCTATGCCCAAACAGGCGATCTCAAGCTTGCGGAATTGGAGCTACTGAAGCTGGAGATCCGACTTTATATCGAAATCGGCCAACATGTGCATAAGAACACCCAGCCTATCCTAAAGGCTCTCCTGACCCGTTTTGAAATCGACAACCTGAAGAATGCGATCCGGGTGTATTTCGACCGCCGGGTTCGCGGCCGGTCCGTGGAGGCCAGCGTACACTATATCCTGCACGAAAAGATCATCCATCCCATCCCCATGGAGGTCGTGGCCAGCGCCAACGGCTTTGATGAAATTGCCGGTGTTTGCCAGAACACGCCCTACGGCGAGATTATCCGCAAGTACAGCCATGCCGTGGAATCCGAGGGGTCGCTGTTCCGTTTGGAGGTGGCGCTTGACCATTACTACTATGAAACCCTGTTGGCTTCGGTTGAACATTTGAGCGTACGCGACAAACGCATTGCCCGGCGACTCATCGGCACCGAGATTGATTTACAGAATATCAATTGGATCATGCGTCTGAAGCGCTACTATGACCTTCCGCTGGAGACCGTGCTAGCCACCCTCGTTCCGGGCGGATACAGCCTGCGGGGTTTCCAGGCCGAAGACCTTTACCGCACCCAGGACATGGCCTCCCTTCTTCAGGGTTTTGTCAAGGAACAGTATCCGGGACTGTCCACCCTGCTGGGAACGCGTACGTCCGACAGCGCCGCGCGCCTGCGCGTGTTGCAGCAAATCCTGGAGGAGGTCAAGAGGCAGGAGGTCCAGCGCATCCTTTCCGGATATCCCTTTACCATCGGCATCATTCTGGCCTATTTCTTCTTAAAGGGCGACGAGATGCTCCGGGTCAGGACCCTATTGAACGCCAAGCAATACGGCAAGGCGCCGGTATTGGCGGGCGCGACGTAGCCACACAACCGAGATTTCTACAAGACCATGGATAACATGACTATTTCCAAAAATGTCACGAGCAAGAAACCAAGGCAAAAATCGTCTTGTTATCAATTGTCTTGTGAAAATGAAAATGGATGGATAGTGCAATGATGTTTACTGCACAGATGACGCAGCTTTTTGCGGTGGTTCTGGCCAAGGATAAGGATCGGGTGACCGAAACCCTCCTGCGCGAAGGGGTGATGCAGTTTATTCATGCCTCCGAGTACGACGCCACCACATCGTCGAGCCTGAACCCCCTTGAGCCGCCCGTTTCCAAGGGCGATGTTGCCGATCTGCGCAAGCGGATCGAGGGCTTTCTCCATACCATCGGGATCGTGCCGGCCACGCCGCAGGAAACCGATCTGAGCCAGCGCAAGGCCGTGGACCTGAAGAAGGAAGAACAACTGCTCGATAAAATCGAGGGCGAGCGCGGGAGCATCCGCGAACGCCAGCGCGTCCTGCAGCAGGAGATCCTGCGCCTGGAGGACATCCAGCGGCAGGTCAACCTCTACGGCATTGGCCTGGACAACGTGAACCTGCCGAACAAGGACTCCATCCTGTCCATCCAAACCGGCAAGCTGCAGGCTGCGAAGTCCGAGCAGCTTGCAGCCGAACTCAAGGGCATGCCGGCCCTGAATATCGATCTGGGCTTGGAAGGCGACGAGTCCCATCATTTGCTGATCACCATGAAACGCGACCGCGACAAGATCGACCGGATTCTTGAGGGACTGCAGTGGCACCAAGTGGAAGTGACGCCCGAAATGCTATCCATGAAAAAGGATCTTGCCGGCGAGCTGGCCACCAAGATAGAAGGCCTTAACGACGAGCAGAAGAAGCTTCAGGAGCAGGTGGACGGCCTGGTTGGACAGGAGGCGGACCACTTGCAGGAATTGTGGGTTGATCTGCGTTTGGAAGAGTTGTGCCAGCGTGTCCAGGATCATTTCCAGTCCTCCTCCCACACGGTGCTTTTTGCCGGGTGGCTGCCTGCGAAAAAGAAAGCCTCCCTGCAAAAGGCCATTGCCGAAGCCAGCGAAAACCGTTGCTACCTGGAATGGACGGAGGCTGGTAGCGAGGAGATGATCGGCAACGAGATTCCGGTAAAGTTCAGGAACCCCAGGGCTTTGGCGCCGTTCCAGATGCTCGTAAGCAATTTTGGCATTCCAAAATACGGCACGATTGATCCCACACCCTTTGTGATGCCGCTCTACCTGGCCATGTTCGGACTCATGTTTGCGGATGTGGGGCAGGGGCTTGTGCTGGCCATTCTGGGCGCCTTGGGAGTCAAGTCGATGAAAGGTAGGAGCGGCAAGGAGGGACTGCTCCATCTGGCCTGGCTGATCATCTGGTGCGGTTGCTCCTCCATGGTGTTCGGCGCCCTCTTCGGATCCTATTTCGGCTACAGTTGGGTCAAGCCCCTGTGGTTCGACTTCCATGGCATCGTGGCGGGCCACAGCGCGGCGGACGCCGCCGTCAACAATGTCTACGACATCCTGCTGATTACGATCTACTTCGGCATCGCGGTCATCGGCATGGGGCTGGTCTTTAATTGGGTCAACCTCGCGCGCATGAAGCAGTGGCTGACCCTGGTGTTCGACAAAGGCGGCCTGCTGGGCGGCTGGATGTATGCCGGGGGCATCTACTCGGCCGCCTACATGGTGGCCCATGGATACAAGGAATTCCCCGCAGACGGCACGCTTTTCATGCTGCTCGGCCTGCCGGCCCTCCTGCTCCTGCTCAAGGAACCGCTGCACCTCTGGCAACATGGGCATGATGGCGGGGAGAAGGCAAACATTCCCATGCTCTGCATGAACATCCTTATGGAGTGGATTGTGGAACTGCTGGAAATCTTCAGCGGCTATCTTTCGAATACGCTTTCCTTCATGCGTGTCGCCGGACTCGGGATTGCGCATGTCTGCCTGATGATCTCTTTCGCCTCCTTGGCCGGCATGACGGATTCCCTGGTCATGAAGGGCGTGATCCTGGTTCTCGGCAACATGCTGGTCATTGGGCTGGAAGGATTGTCAGCAGGCATCCAGGCCCTGCGTCTGAACTACTACGAGTTCTTCACGAAGTTTTTCCACGGCACGGGCAAGCCGCATTCGCCCATTGCGCTGAACAGCAATCTACAAGGGTAGTAGGGAACCCGGAAATCATGAGGGAGAAATTTTAGACGGGATAACAGTGAGGCCGACGACAAGGAGGCGGTTTTTTCGTGAATTAGACTGCGAAGTCTCAAATTAAAGGAAATAGGATTCGTGCAATTAGCGAGATTCGTGATCAATAAAAACTACAGCGGAGTGGATCGCGAATTGCGCGAATCACGCGAATTTTTTATACCGGATGGATAATCCTGTTATCCGGGTGCGCAAAAAAAAATCATCTGCGGTTTAACAAAAAGCCAAAAAGGGAAGGAAAAGGAACAATGGACAATCCAGCACAGAGATTGAAAAAGAACATCAAGGGTAGCGTGGCGGGCATGTTGGGCATCATGGCCATCGTGAGCGTGATTTTCTGCACCAACACGTTCGCTGCCGACGGGGCAGGGCACGGGGAGGATGCCGTTGCGGCCGCCGCTCCCGCAATCACCGAGGTCGAGATGGGTGGCCTGAAGTTTGCGGTCGTTGCCGCATCCGTGGCCTTCGGGCTGGGCGCCCTCGGCGCGGGCATCGCCATCTCCCACGTGGGCGCCGCCGCCATGGGCGCGGTGGCCGAGAAGCCCCAGATCGCAGGCCAGGCGCTGATCTTCGTCGCCTTGGCCGAAGGCATCGTGGTCTTCGGCTTCATCACCGCGCTGATGATCCTCGGGAAAGTGTGACCGAGGCGAACCGAAGAACATCGAACATGGAACTTCGAATGATGAAGGTCTTATCTTACTTCGATATTCCTTGTTCAGTGTTCGATGTTCCTTGTTCGGTGTTCGATGTTCGATGTTCGACATTTGCGGATAGCCAAAACTAGTTTTGGACAGGAGCAGCATGAAATACTCGGTCATAGGCGATGAGGACACGGTTCTCGGCTTCGGCATCGTAGGCGTTCTTGGCAAGGTCGCCACCAACGAAGAGGAGACGCGGTGCGCCTTCCAGGAAGTGCTGGAGGACAAGGACGTGGGCATCATCATCATCACCGAGCGGGTGGCGGACAAGATTCGCACGTTGGTGGACAAGTACCTGTTGACCCATAGCTTTCCGCTGATCGTGGAGATACCCGACCGCCAGGGCCGCTTGCCCGGCCGGCCGGACATCAAGGAAATGGTGAATGCAGCGATAGGGATTAAAATATGAACCAAAGCAAGGAAATCCTGATCGCCGGCATCGAGGAAGATGCCCGGCAGGAGGAGGAAAAAATCCTGGCCGAAGCCGGGCAGCGGGCGGCGGACAAGCGAAAGTATGGCGACCAGAAAAACGGATCCATTCTGGCCGACGCACGCCAGCGCGCCGAAAAACAGGCCGGTGAGATCAAGCGCAAGGTGGTCTCCGCCGTGGAATTGGAGGTTCGCCGCCGTTCCCTGCGCTTGCGCGATGCCGTCGTACAGGATCTGATGCAGCGGGTGGAAGAGCGGATGAAGCTGCGGGTTGCGGCACCAGGCTATCGCGAGGTCTTGCGGCAATGGATCGTCGAGGCGGCCCGCGGCCTGAACGTTGATGCCGCGGAGGTCAATGCCAGTGCCGCGGAACGCGGGTTGATTGATGAAGCGCTGCTGCGCGAGGCGATGGAGATTCTTGAAAACAAGGTGGCGTTGACCTTGTCGAAGACCGATCCCCTGGGCGGGCAGGGCGTGGTGCTTACTTCCGCGAACGGCCGCATGGCCTTCAACAACCAGGTGCGCACGCGCATCCAGCGGCACCAGCGCGAAATCCAGGGTTTGATCCACGAGGCGTTGTTTGAA
>JBDLHZ010000089.1:0-8437 GCA_039715135.1 Verrucomicrobiota bacterium | reverse complement strand
CTTGAGCTTCATCTTCGGCCGCTCGACCGCCTTGGGCGGCTCGAACTCGATCTCCTTCTTCTTCACCACCGTGAAGACCACCAGCGCCCCAGCCAGAAAAAAGAGCGCGGCGTGGATCGCGATGCTCAGCAACACCGCGCTGGGCATTCCCTTAACCAGCTTCTGTTTTTTTTGGAACAACCGTTTCACATACCATCCCTTGGTTCGGGCATCTCCCATTGTCTACATGATGGATCAATTCCACCCTCTCCACATAGGATTGTTCTTCCAAATAACAGAACTTAACAACCATTTCACTCAAGCAACCGCAGGAAATGGAGCATAATCCGGAAAATGATTTGACAAAATGATATGCATTTTGTCAAATGAATGAACAAAAGGAGTAGCCATGGAACTAAAGTCGGTATTTGAACTGCACGATCTGGCGATGAGCCAGGCCGCAAACTATCCGCATGCGCGGACTCTTCTAAATGAACTTCGCGAGGAGGGGGGAGAGCACTTCACCGGAGTGGTGGGGCCGCGCGGAGTGGGAAAAACAGTGCTTCTTAAACAGATGGCTGCAAACGATCCGGAGGCCATGTATCTGGCACTGGACACGCTGGATCGAAACGAGGATGTTTTTGAACTGATCAAAAAACTGAGCCGGGAATACGGCTACCGACGCTTTTTCCTCGATGAAGTCCATTTCCAGCCGCAGATCGACGAGGTGCTCAAAAAAACATACGACTTTCTCGATGTCCGTATAACATTCACCAGTTCGGTTGCGCTGGCACTGAAGCAATCGGCCTACGATCTGTCCCGACGCACGGTGTTGCGACCGCTGAATCCTTTTTCATTTCGCGAATATCTGTTTTTCAAGCATGGCGTACGGCTTGACCCCCTCACCTTGGAACAGGTTTTCAACAAGGAGTGGACTCCGGGGCATCTGCGCGCGGGGCTGCATTTCGGCGACTACCTGCGGGGCGGCTTGATGCCCTTTGCATTGAACGAACCCGAACCTCTTGAAATCCTGAAAAACATACTCCGCACCATTATCCACAAAGACATTCCAGCCATTGCGCGCCTACTCGTCGATGAACTGGAGACCATCGCCAAACTGGTTGAATTCACCGGTCGCTCCGGCGTGGACGGCATCAACTATACCTCGCTGTCCAAAAACCTGGGCATCACCAAATACAAGGCCGAACAATATCTGGGTTTGCTGGAGCAGGCCTTCGTTTTGCAGCGGATCTTCCCGAAAGGAACCAATGTGCTCAAGGAACCCAAGGTGCTGATGGCCGTTCCGTACCGCCTGCTCTACCGCGACATCGAAGATTCGATCGGCGGGCTTCGGGAGGATTTCCTTGCCGAAATGCTGCGGCATGCCAATATCCCCGTCCACTACCTGAAAACAAAGCGTGGGGCAAAAACCCCGGACTACCTCCTGCGCGACGGAACCATCGTTGAAGTGGGAGGAAAAGGAAAGGGCTTCTCGCAGTTCAAAGGCGTAGAAGCAGATCGCAAGTATGTCTTTACGCATAGCGACCAGTTCGACGGGACAAGGCGCCCGCTTTTCATGCTTGGCTATCTGTGCTGAGACTTTTCCTGTTCAACCCTGCGTCTTCCCTTCCCGCCGGATGCCGGCTTTCCCATCGGGATTCATGGAGGTTTTCAAGGTGCCGTAGGGATAGGGTTGGCGGAGCATCAGATACAGGAACAGCGGCACCAGCATGTATGCGATGCCTCCGGCGAGAAAGGCATACCGGTACTCTTGGTTGGCCATGACAATAAGAAGGCCAAATCCGGCAGATCCAAGAATTTGCAACACGCGGGTTATGATCTGGCTTGCACCGTTGAGCTGGCCAAACTTGTCTTTCGGGATAAAGGAATACATGACCGGAAGCAACGCTGCGGCAAGCATGGTGTTCAACGCCGCGAAAGCAACAAACAAAACGGCAATGCTGACCGCATCGCGGGCGAACCAGAACATCAGTACCTGAACCAGGCCGACGCCGAAACCGCACCAGCCCCAGATCTTTTTGGGACCGGCCCAGTCAATCATCCATCCTGCCGGAAGAATGAGAACCAGCCCAATGGCTGTGCCGGCGGCGAGAAGGTAGCCAAGCATCGTCGGGGAAAGACCGAGTCCGGTCTGGCTATCGGTGAAAAACAAATTGAAATAGGTTCCCATCACCGGACCGCCCAATGCCGTTACGCCAAGCGTCAGCCAGAGGAAAATGATATACCTGTTCGAAAAACCCTCTTTGATAAAGCCGCCAACCTGCCGTAGAATGGAAACCCGGTTTCCGGGTGGAGGATACTCCCCTTCCTTGACCATCAGCAGCATCAGCATTTCCCCAATAAACCCGATCAGCGCCAGCGCAATAAAAACCAATCCCGGCGATATTTCAAAAAGCCGCAGGGCAATCAACTGGACAAGAATAGCTCCGGCACTGACAAACATGCGTAGTCCGGCGGAAAACCGCCCCATTAGCTCCGGCGGAACCACATCGTTGTAGAATGAAATCAGCACGTTGGTTCCAGCCCCGGCAAAACCGACCAGTACCATCGCTGCAAATGCCTGCCAGTAGTTCTGCACAAACGGCAAGGCAATCAACCCCACGAGCCAGACCGGGGTCGTCAATAAATCAAAGGGCCTCCGCCGACCCCAGCGGGTTCGCGCGTGATCGCTGATGGTTCCAAGAATCGGATATACCAGCAGCGCACCCAAGGGGAAAATCGACCACAACGTCCCAATCTGCGCCGCGTTGAAACCCTTTTTCATCATCAGCAAAGGAAACAGCGCCGGAATCGCAAAATCCTGCATCAGGAAAGTAAACTGGCCGATGTAGAGCCAGAAGAAGAGCCGGATCAAATCCTTTTTATAATATACCAGCGTGCCGGCACGCCAAACCTGCACCCCGTTTTCGTCGTACCACTTGCCGTCATTCTCAACAAAGGCTTCTGCCATTGGATTCGCCCTCACTCTATTGAAATGTTTTTCAACGATCTCTTCCCTGTCTTGATGGGGAACAGTCTCTTTTCCGAGCGCGAACCCTCTGTCTTGATATGCATGTTGTCCACTAAAAGTTCGGGGGTTCGTCCGCCTACGGCAACGGCTTCGGAATCCAGTTCCATCCTGCAGTCTTTGATAACAATGCCCGGCAGGCCGGGCGGAACCACCTCGAAACGGTTGACGCCTATTTCCACGGCTGAAATCCACAGATTCCCAAAGGTGCAGTTTTGAATGTTGATGCCGCGTGGAGCCGGCCCTTCAATACCGCCCCAAAGCATGGCATGCACGCCATGGGCCAAGCCCTCGAAAGAACAGTTTTCAACTTGGGTTTGCGGGCGGGTCACCAAGGCGGTTTTGAGCTGGGACCGGAAAGTGCAGTTGCTTACGACGGCCATGGTTTGCGGGCGGATATAGGCCAGATCGCCGACTTGCAGTTCCCGGGGAACATCATCCAGCGTCACCCATGCCTCTTGGTAGTTGGTTTTCCGGAATGCCATTACCTTGGCGAGGTCGAGGAATCTTGTTTCCGCCGAATCGGTAAATTCAAGCTCATCGCCCGGCTTGAGCACAATGTCGTTCCACAGAATATCGCAATGCGTCATCAAGACACGCTTCCCTTGAATCTTGAGAACCTTCTGCGCAGATACCTTTATGTTGATGGAATCATCCATGAGCGCCTCGAAGCGGCAGTTCGTGAGGCGAGGCATAACCGTCAGGCTTTTCATGTGCGCCCCGTCGCTGCAAGATGCAACCAAGCGATCCGTCCCGGGCTTGCGAACCACCCGCAGTCCGTCCACCTGCACATTTTCCGATCCGTGCGCCACCAGTGTCATGACCGGCGCGGCATACGACTCGATATCGGCCACGCGGATATTTTCCGAAAAAGCAATCTGTATGTTGCCTGCGCCGGTTGCCAGGAAACGGCCGGAGTCGGTCTGCGGACACGAGGGTTGTTCATAGCGAATCTTAGCGACAATAAAATCACCGGGTTTCAGAAGAGCTCTTCGGGGATGGGCGCCCGGATAGAAATGAATCCGAAACCGATTGCCCTTGATTCGTTCCACCTTGGACATGCGCTGCCAGGCATGGCTGAACTTGCGGGTTCTGCCATCCAGAAAAACACAATCGCTGCGAGGATGGTTCGCATACAGGTCGCTATCGCCCTCGCGCGGTTCCGGATATCCATCATCAACCTCAAAAACAACCGAGCTTGTTTCAATGGAAACAATCCGTCCCTGTGCATAGGGAAGTGGATCATAGTCGATCTTGAATCCACTGATCCGGATATCCCTGGACTCGAAAATGGATAGCACACGGTTCGATGGGTGGGCCACCAGCATGCAACCGTTGCCTTCCAAGGCAACCTTCGATGCATTGGAGAACTGAAGCGCCGCAACCGATTCGGCATTCCTTCCCAGACGATAAATGCAACCGGAATTGAAACGAACAACAGCGGGATCCCCGGCAGCACAGGCGGCATCAATGGCCGTCTGGATCGCCGCGCGATCATCCGCCTGCCCATCGCCAATCGCGCCGAAATCAGCCACGGAAAAAACGAAGTGCTCTCCGGAAGCCTGTCCAGCAATCAAACAAAGAACCAACCATGGAATCAAGTGGTGGAACACAACGTCTCCTGCGGCTTGCGGTTCAGATGGTATTCCTGCCGCCCCGGGCCAACAAGCGGATTCTCCTGCATTCCAAGGCGCATGCCGTCCAGCAGCACCTCGGTTCCCGGCGGAACTGAAAGCCGCAGTACGGGTTCCTCCACTTCCAGTTCAATCGAAAGTTCAAGCTTGCCTTGCGGGATCTGCACTACGGCCTGGATTTCCTTCAGACCGCAAGGCTTGGGTTGAACAAGGATCTTCTTCCAACCGGGCTCCAAAGGGCGAATGCCCGCCACCTGCCCCGAAAGCAGGGTCAACGGCCCGCCGCTCCATGAATGGTTCACCGTCGATTCCCCCCCGTCATGCCATTCGGGCCAGCGCTCCCACAGCGTACTGTCCATATTGGAGACCATGGATGCATATCGGCGCTTCATTCTGTTCATCGCCAGTTCCTGCTCGTCCATCTTAAAGAGTGCCTCGAGCACATATTTTTCCATGAAAGGACATGCTTGCTCGACCCGTTCAAGGATGCGCTTCAGTTTCGGATATTGCGACGCATCGGCGGCACCGCACAGGATCATCAGCGCCTGGACCCGGTCGTCGGCGTCGAAACCGAACCCGCCCGAAGTGTATCCGCCCATATTATCGTCCCAGAATGCTTCCCGGATGGCGGAAAGAACTTGCTCCTCCCGCTGCCGGATTATGCAAGCATCCGCATCGAACCCCAGCTCTTCCGCTATTTTCCGAACGCCTTGCGCCGCCAGCACAAACCATGCATTGAGTGCGGGTTCCGCATCGATCCGCTCGCCCCAGTCAAGCCAGTCCCAGGTTCCAATGCCCACTCCGTCCACAATTTCCGGAATGGAGTTTTTCGTGTCCGGGCGATACTTTACAAGACCGCTTTCCTGGAATTCCCAGATCTCTAGATAGCGCTTTGCAAACGGGTAGAGTTCAGCAAGCGTGTCCAGATCCGCCGTGTTCATGTAGTAGGTCCAGATTCCATAGGGGCTGATCACCGCCAGCATTTGCGAAGGAAGCTCTATCCGCCAGTTCCCCTCGGGAACAGGGCCGTAGAGCTCCCCGTTTTCCCTCTGCCAACGCAGGGTTTCACGCAATCCCTTCTTGGCCAGCAGATCCGCTTCGCGGCCCAGGCAATAGGGAATCTGGCCAAATTGAACCACCATGTCGCCTGGCCACTGGGCACGTTCGCGGCATGGACAGTCCATGAAGTTGTCGCGCATCGTCACATAAAGCGTGCGCTGGGCCTTTCCCCAGAGCATGTCCAACTGCGTATCGTCACAGAAAAACGTCCCGGCAAAGGCAGCCGGAAAGCCTGTTTCCCGATAATACAACCCATCCACCTGAACCGTGTCGCAGGGAACCTTGTAGACCACCTCTTCGCCGTTCATCCAACCAATGAACTCATGCGCTTGTTCCCCTTCCGCCGTAATGTAGCTTGCACAAAACCGGTTCGTTTCCAGCGACGGAGTTGCGTCGACACGGATCCCCGCCGTTGCGCATAGCTTCAGGGCGGGTATAAAATGGGTATTGTACGGCAGCTTGCACCGATAGCAGGTGAATCCTTCCAGCTCGCCAGTTGTGGCTTCCACCGACTCGTATTCCTTGAGATCCGACCAAAACCACTGGGAAAATTCGCGTTTTTCAAGCATGCCCCAAGGTTCCGAGCCGACCTTGGCGGAGGGAATGGCAGAAGGCCAATCCGAATCGGCGAAGCCAGCTTCCGGCCATTCCGGAAAATCGTAGCGAGCATCGAACCCAATGCTGTTTTCGGAAAGGCGGAACGCATCGCGAATATAACCGGCATCGAAATAGGCCGGGTGTTTCTTGATCTTCCAATCCCCTAGGTCGCCGCAATCGGTATCGACCAGCAATCCCGGCATGCCACTGTCCCGATGCGAGAAACCGTGCCGGCCAAAATACCACAGCAGAAGCGCAACCGTGTTGTTTCCGGCATGGACAACCTTCGAAATGTCAACCTCGTCATAGTAGGAACCCGTCGGCACCGGCCCCCGCTTCAAGCCACCTTCGCGGACAATCAGCTTTCCGTTGACATAGAGCCAATATTTTGAATCGACGGCAATCCGAAGTACCGCCGCCGCAGGATCGGAAACCATCAGTCCCGTTCGGCACATGAACCACTCGTTGGACTCCGGCTTTCCGTTCCGTTCGCTATCGGGTGGAACGACCCATCTGGCCTTGGTCGAAAAAAATTGCATGACTCTCCTTATACCAAGGAATATTCAAGCAAACCAAAGCCCCTCCTCGCTGTGAAAAAACAACCGGATTATGTGAATTTCCATCCTTCCTCTATTCCATCTGCAAAACGCGAGCTTGCGGATCAAAGGTCGGCACGGAATTTTTTCGGCGTTTCGCCGGTCTCCTGCTTGAACACGCGGGAAAAATAGCCGGAATCATTGAAACCGACCTCGAAGGCCACATCGCTGATCGACTTCGTTGCATCAGCCAGCAAGAGCATGGCCTTCTTCACTCGCAGTTGTTGCAAATAGGCCATCGGGGAACAGCCAAACGCCTCGTTGAAATCCCTGCGCAGCGAAGTGGGTGACATGTGGATCTCCTCGGCCAATGCTCCAAATCGGATCTCCTCGCCGAGATGCCGTTCCATGTAGCTGATCAACCCGCCCAGCTTCAGAATGCTTTTGCCTGATGGACTGGCAACATGCGAATAGTGGCGGGAGAGGAAGACAATTAATTCGCGGAGCTTCGTTCCAAGGTAGAACTCATATCCAGGCGCCATTTCCTCCTGTTCCCTTTCCATGTCTTCAACGATGGAGTTCACGAAAGCCAGATCCTTGGCTGAAAGCTTCAGGTATGGCTCGCCATGCTTTGTTCCCCTGAGGGAAAACAAGGCATGGAAACCGGGGATCTGCCCAAGGTCTCGTGTGTTGATTTCGAGCTTTTTCAAGTCAAACAGGATGTTCAGCACCTCGATGCCGCTGGCTTTTGGCACCTCGTAGCTATGCAGATGCATCGGCGGAATCACAAAAACATCCCCCATGGAAATCTCCTGGTCGCGCCCGTGCATGTGGTGCATCGCCATCCCGCCAATAACGATCATCACTTCATGGAAACTATGGAAATGCACCTCCCGGTCGAAATCCACGTAGGGCATCCGGAACACGCAGATGGGTATATGCCCTTTCTCGAAAAAATCCTTGGCATTCAGCATTTCAGACATCGCATATCTCCCATATAGGCCATCACACCTGCATTCGCATCATCAAGAAATGCTAATAACATTTCATGTTGGTCGCAATAGGAATTTCCCACTTTAGCTGGCATCGGATTCCCGCCCAAATTGAATGGTCAAGAATGGGGAGAGCCGCCTCGACCAAGAGAAATGGCCAGCTGGTGCATGCCGCCGATATAGGGTCCAAGTTCCTCTTCCGACTGTTTCCCGATGTCCATTCCATTCTCCTTTCCAAGCATCTCTCAAAGTGTTTGCAGAATGGGTTTCAAGGCAGGATAGAGCTGCTCGTAGCGGGCATGCTTTTCGCGATAGACGGCATGACGCCTTGCGTCTGGCTCGAAAACACGATCCTGCTTCACAAAGGTTTGGGCGGCCTCTTCGGGCGAACTGAAAACGCCGGTGGAAATACCCGCCAGCATCGCCGCGCCCAGCAGCCCGGCTTCCGTAATGCGGGGACGCACAAACGGGATGCCGAACACATCGGCGCGGATCTGCACACCGCAGTCGGATTTCGAGCCGCCGCCGGATGCGATGAATTCCGAGGTTGAAACCTCCAGCTTCTGCAGGGTTTGAATCCCTTCCACAAAATAGAGCGCGGCGCACTCCTGG
>JBDLHZ010000088.1:0-8452 GCA_039715135.1 Verrucomicrobiota bacterium | reverse complement strand
AGGGGTGATCGATGTGAAGGAAATGTTCAGGAAGCTCTCCTCCGCCAAGCGGAATGCACTGGACTCCGGCCTGGTTGTCGACCACCACAATCTCGGCGAAGAAGACCAGGAGCAGGGCGATGGCTAGGCACTCCGAACTGAATATTTTAGCCACGAAAGAGCACAAAAAACACAAGAGAGGTCTTTGCTTTCCTTGCGTTCCTTTGTGGCCATCCCTGTTCCTGCTGGCTTCCTGCCTGTTGTGCTCGTGCCGGACGGGCATGACGGTGACGAAAACCATGGTGGCCGCCCGCGCCTCCTCTGCCGTGAATATCGACGGCGTGCTGGACGAGGAAGACTGGAGCCGGGCCGTTCCATATGGACTTTTCTTTTCCTGCGACCGAGCGGACGGCCAAGTGCAGCCGGAAGAGGGTGGCATTTTTAAATTATTGCGGGATGAGAATAACATCTATCTTGCCGGGCGGTTCAAGGATCTGGACGTTCTTGCAACCGGCGAGGCCGACGACATGCCCCACTACAAGCTGGGCGATGTCTGCGAAATCTTTCTTAAGCCGCAGGACTATAGTTGGTATTGGGAAATATTGCTTACGCCGCGCGGGAAAAAGACGGGCATTTTCTGGGCGGAAAGAAAGCAGAAGCCTGCCGATGGAACGGAGCATCGCAGGTTGGATCTGGAATATGCCGCCAACATCGAAGGGACGTTGAATGCTTCGGAAGATGAGGATGGCGGGTGGAGCTTTGAAGTCGGTATTCCGCTTACCGAACTCGCAAACCCCGGTCGGTTGAATGCCTCTGGCGACTGGACGATCCTCGTTGCCCGGCAAAATTATTTCGAGACCGAAGACGGTAGGCAGCGGGAGTTTTCAATGTGCCCCCGGCTCACCAGAACGGACTTTCACAACGCCGAGGAATACGGGTTGCTGAAATTGGCGGAATAGCGTCGTGGAATTTTAAAAGGAGAAAACCAATGTTTAGAATTGAAAGCCATATCCTGACCGTCGTGTTGATGCTTGCGTCCATTTCTGTCGGCCATGTTTTTGCGGCAGGCGGGAATCCCTTCGAGCTGCTGCATGCCCACAGCCTGCAAAAGGTGGGAACGGAATTGAGCGGTGTCGAAAACCTCGAAAGGGTTTCCGAGGTGGTGGTCGATGTGGCCGGTAACGAGGCGGAATCGTTCCAGTTGGTTGTTCGATCCTTCGATGCGGATTTGAAAGGCGTGGACGTAAAGGTCGTATGGCCCGAGGCGCTCAACGACTCCATGGAGATTCTGTGGCACAAGGTTGGCTATGTGCAAACCGGCAATCCATCCTATGCGACCGGACATGTCGGTTGGTGGCCCGACCCGCTGATGCCTGCCGGGCCGTTCGATGTTGAGTCCAACAAGCTGCAGCCGCTGTGGTTTACCGTGCATGTGTCGCCCGCCGCGAAGCCGGGGACCTACCAGGCGAGCGTCGAAGTGACTGCGGGGGAATACAGTGAAACGGTTCCCGTCCTCATACGCGTCCGCAATTTTGCGCTGCCCCGCCCCGGCAGGTTCGCCGCCCCTTTCGGATTATATGCCCCGTACATGAGCAACTGGTATTATGGAGACAAGGAGTACGGGCAGCACTTTACGGCCGGGCAATACGCCAAATGGTGCAGGTTCATGGGCAAGTATCGGCTGACGCCCAAGAACATTGCCTATGAATTCGTGGACCGGGAATACACGGAAGGCCGCAACGGGAAAACGTTGAAGTCGGTGGATTTCGAAAACCTTGAATCGACCGTCGGTGCACTCGCCGGGGACTACTACCCTCCGTATTCCTTCGGCATATACCGACTCTCCAGCGCAAAGGAGATTGGCAAATGGCTCAAGGCGGGCAAGACCAGTGCGAAGGAGATGGCCCGCACGGTCATCCTCCATATCAAGGAATGGGAAAAACGCGGGTTCCCGGCGGAGGTCTATGTCTACGGGTTCGATGAATTGGTCGGGGACGACAAGGCGGTTGTGGAATTTGCCATTAAGGTCTATTCGGCGCTGAAGAAGGAGATGCCTTCGATAAAGATCATGCAGACCTCCATGGGCAAGGTGTCCGCCGAACTGACAGGGTTGGTGGATATCTGGTGTCCCAAGACGGCCAGCCTGGCCGATCCGTTCTACAAGAGCGAATTGGGAAAAGGAAAGACGCTCTGGTCGTATGTCTGCGTCAGCCCGGTCCCGCCGTTTGCAAACTTTTTCATCGACCAACCGGCCACGGATCACCGGGTTCTGTTTTGGCAGATGAGAAAGGCGGGAGCCACGGGGCTTTTGTACTGGTCGACGACATGGTGGGAAGGCTTTTCGGCAACGCCGGCCTCCAGCGAGCCGTGTTTCCCCGACATCCCGATGAAGATGAAAGAGCACGAAGTCTATACGGGCATTGGATCGTTGCATGTAAACGGGGATGGCTTGCTGCTCTATCCGGGAAAGGACATGACGCCATTGCCTTCCATCCGGCTTGAAATCATCCGGGACGGTATCGAAGACGTTGAATACATGTTCCTGCTGGAGGAGTTGATCGGGAAGGTTGAGGCGATCCCGGTTTACCAGACGCATTCGGGCGCGCTGTTGCTTAAACATGCCAAGACCCTGCTCGAGGTGCCCGGTGAAATATCCAGAAGTCTCGAAGACTACACCAAGGATCCGCAGGTGATTCTCGAAAGACGCAAGGAGCTTTCCAACATGATCGAGCAACTCGTGGATATTCTTGAAAACAAGGATTACGAGACATGGAAGAAAAAGGACCAATGGTGGTAGCCCGCCAGTATGCCGGAGAACTAAACAACACACTTGAGGAATGAAATGACACCACGCGAAAATCTTTTAGGCCTGTATCGCCGGCAGGGCTATTCGGAAGCCCCGGTCTATTTCGAGCTTTGCAAATCCTTGCAGGAAGAGTTCAAGCGGCGCTATCCCGACGCTGAATCGATTGGGGAGCATTTCGGGTTTCCCGTCCATGTTGTTCCATGGGATCCCGTATCCCTGCCGGAAAGGAATTTCGACCTTGACCGCTATTATCCCGAAGGCTTGGCCGAAGGCACCCGTATCGATGTCTGGGGCGTCGCCCATGAACCCGGCAGCGAAGCCGCCGCCCACATGACGCGCATGCACCATCCAATGAAGGATTTCGAGGAGCTGGAGGATTTCGAGAACTATCCTTGGCCCGATTTCCAGAACGCCGATTTTTCCCACGTGGAAAAGGGCGTGGAGGAGGCGCACCGCAAGGGGCTCGCCGCCTATGTGCCTATGGCCATGACCATTTGGGAAACCGCATGGTATCTGCGCAGTATGGAAGCCCTGATGATGGATATGCTGGAGGAGGACGAAAAGGCGACCTACCTGCTGGATTGGCTGACGGATTCGGCCTGCTACCGGATAGAACTTTATTCCCGGGCGGGTGCCGACATCATTGCGCTGGGGGACGACATCGGCATGCAGGATTCCATCATGATGTCCGAGGATATGTACCGCATGTGGCTCAAACCTCGTCTCAAAAAAGTGATTGATGCTGCCAAGGCGGTCAAGCCGGACATTATTATTCAGTACCATTCGTGCGGATACATCACCCCGTTTATTTCCGACCTGATCGAGGTCGGGGTGGATGTACTCAATCCGGTCCAGCCGGAATGCATGGATTTTGCCGAAATCCACGCGGAGTTCGGAGGTCGCCTCTCCTTCAACGGAACAATAGGAACCCAAACCACCATGCCGTTCGGAACGACCGACGAGGTGCGCGAAACAACCATCCAAAATCTGGACATTGCCGGCACCAAAGGTGGCTTGCTGTGTTGTCCCACCCATCTGCTGGAGCCGGAGGTGCCGTGGGAAAACATCGAGGCATACGCCGAGGCGTGCCGGGAATATAAACCTTCTGCCCGGTAACCCTCAAACGAGGCAAAAAAGGGAATTAAAAGAAAATATTGCCTCTTGAGGCAACAATATGTTAAAAATCAACCGGTTAATCATAACAGGAGAACCATGAGCGAAGTAGCGACAGCAGAACCTCTTGAAGAAAGCCAAGTAGAATGGCGACGGGAACCGTTCGACCTTCAGAGTGAAATCATGCGGACGAAACCGGATTACCTCGTGTATACCCCGGAATCACTCGATGCCCTGGATGCCAGCAACCAGCACTTTTTGGTTTTCGATGGGCCGGATGGTTCGCTTATGGCTATCTGGACGTCTCATTCCGTTGAAGGTTCCGGAAACCACCATATCCGTTTCTCAAAGTCTGAAGACCGGGGCAAGACTTGGTGCGAATCCACGGTCATTGCCGGTTCGGTGGAGGTGAATGTCGAACAACAGGCAAGCTGGGCGTTTCCGATGGTCTCGAAAAGCGGCCGGATCTATGTGCTCTACAACCGCTCGACCGGTATTGCGGACTGGGACACTTCCGGTGCATTCGCCAACAAGGAACTTTGCCATGGGTGGCATTATGTCACCGGCTTGATGGAAGGCATTCATAGCGACGACAACGGTCGGAGCTGGTCGGAACCGCAGGTGGTGGAGATGCCGCGCGGGCCGCTGGACAATCCAGACCCAGCCATTCCCGCAAGCTGGATTGTATGGCAAAAACCGGAGCGCTTGAGCGAGGGTAAATACTATGTAGGCTACACCCGCTGGGTCAGCCCGGCAGTGCGCACGCCCAAGCACAATGCATCCGTTCTTTCGGAGGAAAGCGTGGTGGAGTTCATGCGCTTCGAGAATCTGGATGACGATCCCGAGGTTGCCGATCTTGAAATCAGCTACCACGCCTGGGGCGAAAAATCCCTGCGGGTTCCCTACTACAACAATCCGGCCATGAGCTGTGCCCAGGAGCCGAGCATTGTGCCGCTTCCCGATGGACGGCTCATGGTGGTGATGCGCACCATGTCCGGATACCTGTGGTATAGCCTGAGCGAGGATCACGGCATGACCTGGTGCAATCCATGCCCGCTTCTCTACCGGAATCATGGACAGCCTATTCTGCACCCGCTTTCCTGCAGTCCCATCTATCTGCTCCGAAATGGAGTTTATGCCCTGTTCATTCACAACAACGACATGCATGTCGAAGGGCTTCCCGATCCGGAATTCGGCGACGTGGCCCTTAATCGCGCTCCTATTTATTCCGTTGTTGGTCGCTATTATGAAAACAGCGAGCAGCCGCTGGTTTTTGATCCGCCGGAGCTGTTCATGGACAACCGGCGGCCCGGCGATACGATCTACAGCACCCTTGCGCTGTATGGCAGCCATACCAATTCCGGCGAGCGGGACGTCTTCTGGTATCCCGACGGGAAGCTGTTCCTCCTCGGGAAAGAGCTGGATTTTTCAGCAACGGATTGATGTAGTTTGCGCTTCCATGGCACGTATCGGTTGGCGGACTATACGTATGTTATGAAAACGAAACTAACCGTGACCGTGGATGAAGGACTGGTTCCCAAGGCGAAGCGCTATGCGCGGGAGCGCAACCGGTCGCTATCCAGTGTGATCGAGGAATCCCTTCGAAGCATCACCCAAAAAACGGAACCCACTTTTTCAGAACAGTGGGGCGGCAAGTTGACCGTCCATCCGAAAGATGATGAACGCTTCCGGCAGCTAGCCAAGAAATACCTATGAGGATTCTAGTCGATACCGATGTGTTGCTGGATGTTGCAGTAAAGCGCGAACCCTTTTTCAAGGCATCGGCAGAGCTGGTCAACTCCATTCAACAAGGGCGTGCGGAGGGATTTTGAAGATGCCATGCAGGCGGCATCCGCATTGGCTTGTGGCGCAGAGCTGATTGCCACGCGAAACTTGCGGGATTATGCCAAGTCGCCGGTTCGGGCAAAAAAGCCCAAGGAAATCACCCGCCTGTTCTAAGAAGCGGCCAAGACCCAGGCGGCGGTGCCCAAATCAATCCACGCGTTCATCCGCGACCGTCGTTTCCCTGCGCCGGGCAGGACTGCCGCAGTTGGAGGAGGGGTTCAACCCAGTATTCGGTCGATGGCGGCTGTTCGTCTTGGCAAAGCTGAAATAGCATTTCGACGGATGCATTGATCATATGCTCTACCTGCAGGTCGATGCTGGACAGCATGGGGCGAACAAGATTACAGATGCGGGCATTGCCGATGCCCAGCACGGCGATATCCTGCGGTACCTGCAATCCACTTTCCTGAAGGGCATTAAGAACCAAAGTGGCCCGCTCGTCGTTCCAAACCGCCACTCCGGTCAGTTGGTTTGGAAGTATCCATGAATCCCGCGCTCGTTGGGCGGTGGTTATATCGAATGGAACTTCAGCTTCACCAGATGCTTCGGCAAGCCAGATGGGAGGATATTCGCCTTCCGGATGGTCCGCCTTCCACGCCTCGGTGAATCCTTTGGCGATGATCGGCCCGGCATACCAAAGAAGGTTTTTCAGAAGCAATCCTGGGTGCGGTCCGTGTTGGCGAAGAGTTTGGTAGACCAGTTTCCCCATTTTAATGTAATCCATGCCGCAAAAGCAGGATTCGGCGATTTCGGGATGCTCAATGAAAACCACCCGTTTAAAATGTTCTGTCAACTGGCGGGGAATCAATGTGTGCTGGTTTGGGTAGTAGTGTTGCAGGCAGATAACGCCTTCAACGCCCAGGTTGTGGAAAACCTCCATCAGGGAATCCAGATCCGGACGATTCCGGTCGTAGTATTCGACAATCAACCGGTATCCCTTGTCGCGGGCCGCCTTGTGCAGAATGGCAAGGCGCAAGGCATTAAGTTCACTGGGTTCGGCATCGCAGAAAACCCCCCACATCTTGCTGCGTTGCAGCGAAAGCTGGCGGGCCGCCTGGTTCGGGATGTATCCAAGCTCCTTCGCAAGAGCCTTGATTTCCTCGGCCTTGGCCTTGCCGACCCGGATCGTGCTCTTCTTGGGGCTGTGCAAAACGACGCTCGCCGCGCTCTTGGAAACCCCGGCCCGTTTCGCAATGTCCGCCAGCGTAACCCGCGCTTTCTCATGATTTGATGTGGGACTGGATTTTTCAGGACTCATAAAACACTCGTGCTCCAAGATGAAACTCTTATTTTCAATCCAATTTATCAAATCCTCGCCTGCTGGTAAAATGCCAAACCGCTCTCTGGGCCGAATTATTCGGCGGAGCAAATAGGATTGTTAAAAGCGTGGGTTGAGTAGAGACGCCGGTGGTGCGTGGAACAATACCAAGAAGTATGTTGAGAACGGCGCGCACGGTGGCAAAGGCTCCGAAGCCCATAAAGCCGCTGTCGTTGGCGACACCGTCGGCGATCCCTGCAAGGACACCTCCGGCCCCTCGTTCAACATCTTCATCAAGCTGATGACCATGGTCAGCGTTGTCTTCACCCCCGTCGTCGTCAAGTTTTCCCCGGCCATCCAGGAGCTGCTCAACATCACCACGAAATAGTTCCAGATTCTGAAAACACGAAAGGCCGTCCAACAGGGCGGCCTTTTCCGTGGAACGGAGCGGTGCGGATGTGCGCCGGGTGGGGGTACCCAGCCAACGGTTGTCGCCCACGGATACGCTGGGAGGAAGGGATCTGTTCGAGTACGGCTTGGAAGGCGGCGAAGCGGTGCTCTTGCGGCTGGAATTGGCACCGGCCACGATTGTGGATACGACCCCCGTTTCCGGCAATATGATGGAGATGGTCGTCGAGACTCCGGGTGCGGCAGAGGCCTACGCTCCCATGTCCACCACCAATTTGGTGGACGGCGCATGGACCAATGTGCCGCATTCGAACACTAACAACGCGGGCACCATGGCTATCACCAACTTAGGCTATTCCATCCCGGACGCCTCCGGCACCAATGAAGTGATTTATGTGCTAGCCGACAAAACCAATGAATTCTTCAAGATCATCGCGGAGTGAGCCGCAGACCGCGGCAGTTTATATATGGAATTAATCTGAATGGAATTGTTTCTCACACAGAGCCACGAAGCCACAGAGAAGAAAAACCGCATTCCTTTGTGGCTTGAGCGACCTCGGGGAGCGGGTGTGAGTATAATACTGATCAAGTTAATTTGATATTAGTTGATGGTTGTCGATTGACATGTGGCGCAGGCTTTCCTGCCTGCGCAGGGCAGACAGGGAAGATCTGCCCCACATCGGAGTAATCGCAATCCACCGAGCCGCTTGCAAAACCCCTTACTGGTGTGGTGCGTGCTTCCCGTCTGCGGGAGCGCGCTTTCCGCGCAACGTGTTCTGCCTGAACGAGGCGTGCTCCATCGGAATGGAAGCACGCGCTACACCCTCACGGGTTTGGCCGAGGTTTTGCAAGCGGCTCCACCGGCTACAGTTTTACTTTATATGCTCTTGCGCAACGCCTGTATATGGTTCAGGCCGCATGTGCTTTTGATTCTCCCGCATGCCATGCTTGGTTCTGCCTACATGGCTTCTTTTAGGAACCCACTGGCAAACTTATGAAGAACACTGCCAATCAATGTTTGGTAGGGAATGCCATCTCTTGCC
>JBDLHZ010000087.1:0-8508 GCA_039715135.1 Verrucomicrobiota bacterium | reverse complement strand
AGGTAGCGCGCGTTGGTGTTTTCCATGACGACGACGCGGGGATCCTGGCGCAGTTTGTAGTGGAGCTGGTTGGTGCCGCAGTCGACGGCGTAGACCTTGGCCGCGCCGTGCTGGAGCATGAAGTCGGTAAAGCCGCCGGTGGAGGAGCCGATGTCGAGGCAAACCGCGCCTTCGAGGTCGAAGCCAAACTGCTTGTGCGCGCCCTCGATCTTGAGGCCACCGCGGCTGACATATTTTTCCTTCTCCTTCACGAAGAGATCGGCGTCGTCGGGATATTGGTGCCCCGGCTTGTTGGCGGGTTGGTCGTTCACGCGTACCATGCCGGCACGGATCAGGCGCTGCGCCTGCTCGCGGCTCTCCGCCTGTCCTCGTTGGACAAGCAATTGGTCTAGGCGGATTTTCCCCATGCGGATAAAGGTAGTAATTTTTTGACAGGATAACAGGATAAACGGGATAAGGATTGCATGACCGGACTCTATATCCATGTGCCGATTTGCATTGCGAGATGCAGGTATTGCGATTTCTACAAGCTGACGCCCGACGAGTGGGAGGATATCGGCCTCTATATCCGATGTCTTGAACTCGAGCTGCAACGGTTGCCGAAAGGGTTTGCGCCGGAAACGGTGTTTATCGGCGGCGGAACGCCGACGGCACTGGGGCCGGAAAATCTCGCGGCGTTGTTTGATGCAATCAAACGAACAATCAATCTCTCCAGTGTCATTGAATTTTCGAGCGAGGCCAATCCAGGCACGCTCACTCCGGAAAAGCTATCCATCATGAGGAAAGGGGGAGTCACCCGGGTGTCGATCGGCGTGCAATCGTTCAACGACAAGGCGCTACGTTTGCTGGGGCGCATCCATGAGGCTTCCCAAGCCATTGATGGTTTCCGCATGCTGCGCGACGCCGGCTTCGACAATGTGAACATTGACTTGATCCAGAGCATCCCCGGCATGGTGCAAGAAGATGTTCTCGCCGATGCGCGCATCGTGGCCGGACTGGAGCCCGAGCACATTTCCTACTACAACCTGATCTACGAACCGGGCACGCCGATGACGCGCGACCGGGATGCGGGACGGATTGTTCCGCCCGGCGACGACGAAGAGGCGGACAACTATTATGCGGTAAAGGCGTTGCTGGAAGATTCGGGATACGGACACTACGAAATTTCCAACTTTTGCCGATCTGGCCGTGAATGCCTGCACAACCTTCTCTATTGGCAGGGCGGCGAATATTTCGGGTGCGGGCCATCGGCCCATTCGCACTGGAACGGCGCGCGCTTCGGCAATGTCCGCGACCTGCAAGGCTATTGCGACCGGCTGCTGGAGAATGAAAATCCGTTCGACGAGCTTGAGCGGTTGATTCCCGAAGACAAGGCCCGTGAAATATTGGTGATGTGGTTGCGCCTGGTGGAGGGGATCGATCTGGTGCAGTTTAAGGGACTGACCGGTTTTGGTGTCGATGAGCTATGCGGCCCGGCCATCGAAAGCCTGATTGAGGCGCGTTTGCTGCAACGGCTGGAAAACCGGCTGGCATTGGCCGAGGATGCCTTGTTCGTCAGCAACTCGGTGTTCTCGGAGTTGGTCTGATGAATTTCGAGGAATCCTGATCATGGAGCCCAGTGCGTGTAGGACACGGTTCCCGGACAGGGGCCGTGTTTTCCGTTCTGGACACGCGCCCTTTGTTTTGCAAAGAGTCGCGTCCTACAACCACGGGGGCATCCCTCGCCAAAAACCTGCTGTTTGTACTTGCAAAGCCGGCGGGAAACCTTAGATTCCCAAGCTCTTAATTGAAACGTCGACTAGGGTTTCAGGAACAAATTACCGAGGAATTTACGATGGCTAGAGAATGTGCAGTTACAGGAAAGAAAACCATTTCCGGACGTAGTATTGTCCGCAAGGGTTTGGCGAAGAAAAAGGGTGGAATCGGTCTCCACGTGACCAGCGCCACCAAGCGTACGTTCAAGCCGAACCTGCAGCGAGTCCGCATCAAGGATGAAAATGGAACCGTCAAGCGCGTCTGGGTTTCCACCAAGGCATTGCGTTCCGGTGCTGTAAAGAAGGCCTAGGGAACCGCAAAATACGGAACATGGAACTCCGAACGTTGAAGGGTTCCATTTCAGGAAGCCGCCTATTGGGCGGTTTTTTTGGTTCATGTCCCGTTTTCTGGGAATGAAAGGATCCGTCTCTGTTTCTCTGCGACGGGACTACGAAGAAGTGCCTCCTTTGTAGTTCACTCGAAGCAGGGCGGAGAGTGCTGGTTGCATTGCGGTCATCTTGCAGGGACGGCTCGCCCGGCGGTCGAACCCTGCCTCTTCCCGGAAACGGAACAAAAAAAACACCCCGCGATTGCGAGGTGTTTGATCTTTCAACAAAATGGGCTTGCTACCAGCTGGCCTTGGTCATGCCCGGGATCTTGCCCTGCGAAGCCATTTCGCGCAGCGTGATGCGGGAGAGGCCGAATTTCCGGTAGACGGCGTGCGGGCGGCCGGTTACGGAGCAACGGTTCATAATGCGGTTGGGGTTGGCGTCGAGCGGAAGCTTGCGCAGCTTGCGGACGGCGGCCATGCGATCTTCAGGGGAGGTCGCCGGGTTACTGATGTTTTTTTTCAGTTCGGTGCGAAGATCGCGGTATTTTGCCGCGCATTTGATGCGCTGCTCGTTTTTTGCAATTTTGCTTTTTTTAGCCATATATCTGTTGTTCCTTTTGTTGAAAGACCCGTGGATAAAACATAAAAGCGCAGGGGCGTGCAACATTAATGAGTAAAAAAAACATGTGTTTAAGCCCTCCCCGAAACCCTCTTGGCGTGCCCCCTTTCCGCTTTTATCTTGCAAGCGGGACGGAGAACCGTAATTTTGTGAGTATTCCACTTTATAAAGATCCAAGGAGATTTGCATGTCAGACGTAAAAAGCATGGGACCAGCCGAACTGAAGATTGGCGAAAACACCATTGAGTTGCCAATGTTCGCAGGAACAGAGAATGAGGTTGCCATCGATATTCGCTCGCTGAGAAAAGAGACCGGGTGCATCACCTACGACCCCGGTTTTGTAAACACGGGTTGCTGCAAGAGCGACATTACCTATATCGACGGTGAAAAGGGGATTCTTCGCTACCGCGGATACGACATCAACGACCTCGCCGAGAAGTGCGAGTTTATCGCGGTCGCCTATCTGCTGGTGCATGGCAAGCTTCCCACAGAAAAGCAGCGTAAAGCCTTCTCTGCGCACCTCAACACCCATTCCCTGCTGCATGAAGACATGCGACACTTCTTCGGCAACTTTCCGGACCATGCCCATCCAATGGCCACGCTCTCGGCCATGGCTGTTTCGCTTTCGTCCTTCTATCCGGAACTAGAAACCAGCAAGAAGGAAAACATAGACATCAAGGTGACCCGCTTGCTTTCCAAGATGCGGACTGCCGCCGCCTTTTCCTACAAGAAATCACTTGGACATCCCATCGTCCAGCCGCAGCACGACCTGAAATATTGCGGCAACTTCCTGAACATGATGTTTTCAACTCCGGTCAACGGCTACACGCCGGATCCGGTTTGCGTAAAGGCCTTGAACAAACTGTTGATTCTGCACGCCGACCACGAACAAAACTGCTCCGCCTCGGTGGTCAAGATGGTGGGCAGTTCAGGCGCAAACCTCTACGCTTCCATCTCCGCCGGTATTTGCGCGCTGTGGGGGCCGCTTCATGGCGGCGCCAACCAGCACGTCATCGAAATGCTTGAAAGGATCCTCCGGAAGGACAAGGGCGACGTGAAGAAGGTCATCGAGCGCGCAAAGGACAAGAACAACAGCTTCCGGCTCATGGGGGTGGGGCACCGCGTCTACAAGTCATACGATCCGCGTGCCAAGGTGGCCAAGCAAATGTGCACAGATGTGCTTGCCCAGATGGGTGTGAACGATCCGCTCGTCGATCTGGCCCAGAAACTGGAGGAGGCCGTGTTGGCGGATGACTACTTCCAAAGCCGCGGTCTCTATCCGAACATCGATTTCTATACCGGACTGACCTATCGGGCCATGGGCATTCCAACCAATATGTTCACCGTAATGTTCGCCATCGGTCGCATTCCGGGATGGATTGCCCAGTGGTTGGAGATGAAAGAGGATCCACATGGCCGCATTGGTCGTCCGCGTCAAGTCTATACCGGCCCCACGCAACAGGAAGTATCCTAAACCATCAACGGGGTTGTCATGAGCAAAGATAGAACACGCGGCCACGCCCGCCACGACATGGTTGAGCTCGAATTCCTGGAGAAGATTTCCGTGCGCCTGCCGGAAGATATCGAGGTCTTGCAGGCGCTTGCGGAGCTCTACACAAAAACCGGAAAACATGAAAAAGGATTGGCCGTCGACCTTCAGGTGAGCCAACTGTTGCCCAACGACGATCTTGTCTGGTACAATCTGGGTTGTTCCTATGCGCTTACCCGCCATTTCGATGAAGCCTTCGAGGCGTTGGCGAAAGCCATCGATCTGGGGTATGGCGATTACGATTGGATGAAAACCGATCCGGATCTGGCAAACCTTACTGCCGACCCTCGCTTTGAGTCGTTGCTTAATTGGCTCTATACCGTATGCAACGAAGGGGAAATGTAGTTTTTATGGAGTGGTTTTTTTGGAAGCGGGTTCGCTGTGTGAAAAGGGATGCAGGAGCGCAACTTTCCGGCTGGGTTGTTGGATTGTAAAAAGCGAAGAAAAAGATGGATTTTTCACACGGCATGGTTCAGCTTGTATTGCGCGGTTTTGATGGGTGTCAGGCGTGACAAGGTGCCTGAAGGGAAACTGAAGGATTAATCCGGTTAAGGGTTTTTATGGGTTACATGGGAAAATCAATGGCTCGGCGCTGCGCATGGGCTGCTTTATTGGCACTGTTTTTCAGCTCGGCGGTTTTAGCCGGGGACGAGATGAGTCCTCAGTCGCTACTGAAAAAGTCACTCCAGTTAATGGAGGCAGGGAAGTATTCCGATGCCGCCGCGACGATGTACCTCTATCTCGAAACGGTTGAGGATTCGAAGGCGCCGAGGGTGATCACGATTGCGCAGGATATTCGCTTCAAGCTCGCCGGCATCCTCATCCAGGAGAACCGGCTTGAGGAGGCGGCTGTGGTGCTGCAGGCATATATCGATCTGCCGCTGGGAAAGCATCCCCGTCAGGCGATGAAGATGCTCGCCACCTGCTATTACGAATACGGGAAGCCCACCGAACCCGGCGGCACCCCCAACTCCGATGCCTATGAAAACTGCGTGGCCGCCGTTACCAACGCGTTGGAATATAACGAAAACCCGGTTGTAGTTGTGAAAGCAATCTCCTCGGACGAGAACGTGGCGACTCTCTCTGAAGACATTGATGAGACCGACCCGGAGTATACAGCGGACGAGTTGATCCTATTGCACCTGACGCTTGGCGAGGCGCTTTTCGGCATTAAGCGTTGGGCGGAGAGTATCGAGCCCTTTACCTATGTAATTGAAAACACGACGGACGGACAGCGCAAGGGGTATGCCATCATGCAGGTGGTCAACGCCCTGATCAAGATTCCTGATTTCAGCCGGATCACGGAGTGGATCCCGCAGCTCTACCGCACCGAAGCGCGCTACGATATTCGGGTAAACATGGCGTTGATGAATGCCGCCGTGGCGCTCTACGAAGCGGGCGAGTACGATAGCGCCCTGCCGCTCTACCGCATGATCCTTCCGCGCGACGAGGTCATTGCCTACCAGCAGGAACGATTGCGCGCCATGCGCATTGAAGCCGACCTTGTGCCGGAAGAGGGCATTGAGGCGACCGAGGGCGAACTGCTGCTTTTCGGAACCGGCGACGAAGGCGAGGAAAAGGCGGAAGAGGGGGCGGATGCGGAGCCGGAGGAAGAGGAAGAGAAGCCCAAGGAGATTGTCGAGCTTGAAAGACTGATTGCCGCGCTGGAGAAGCTTGAGCCGTACAAAAACAACATTGACTACCGCGTGGCGCAGATCTACCGGCAAGTCGACCGCTATTGGGAGGCCGTGCGGTTTTTCGACACCGTCTATGCGGTGGATCCCGAAAGCGAACTGGGCGAACGCTCCATCTACGAGGTGGTCACCGTCCTGATCGAAAACCTCGAGGAAGTGGCCGAGGCCGAAAAGCGCGGGTTCGACTACATGGGGCAATACAAGGAGGGGGTCACTCCGCGCCAGATCGCCTATATGCTTACGGGCCACTATCAGAAGGGCAAGGCCATGGAGTCGGTCAAGGCGTTGCTGCCCTATCTCGACGGTTTGGTCCGCACCAACGACTCGCATATCGTTAAATACGATGCCGAACTCTACTTCATGCAGGGCGTCGCCGATCTGATGCTGTTCAACTACGAAAAGTCCGAAGCGGGTTTCAAGCGCGTGCTTGATGAGTTTCCGGCATCGCATCAGGAGGGCAACGCACTCTATTGGTACGGCATGTCGAAGCTCTTCCTTCAGAAATATGAAAATGCCTTGCCGATCTTCGAGCAATACGCGAGCACGTTTCCGCAGGGGGATTGGATCGACGAAGCCTATTTCCAAGGTGGGATCTGTCTCTTCGGCATGGAAAAATACGATGAGGCCATGGAACGCTTCAGCCTAGTGATCAAGAACTACCCCGATTCCCCCATTTTTGCCGGCGCTGCCAGTATGCGTGGCGATCTTTATGGGGCCGGCATGGTCTACGACAAGCCCGATTACCTTGAAAAAGCCGTTGCGGATTATAAAATGGCCTTAGAGAGCGCAAAGAGATTCAAGAAAGCCAAGCAGGCCACCTATGCCGTGTTCCAGATGGCGGAGGTCTTCGAGGCCGATGCCAATGCGTTGGATGACGAAGACGAAATCAAGGCCAAATACGAAGAGATTATCACGGTGGTTCAGAGCTATCTCGATCATTGGGGCGCCGAGGCCGATATCTCCAAGGCCCTGTTCTGGATAGGAAAGACCATGATTCATCAGGATCGCATCGATGAAGCCGTCAAAACCTACCTCGACGCCATCGTCAAATTTGGCGGGGATGTCCGGGAAGACGGGGTGGACATGATGATTACCGAGTTGGTCAAGGTGTCGGCCATTTGGCTCGGCGTCGCGGCGCAAGGCCAACTCATGGATGATCTCCATGCCGCCTTGAAGGCCACCGACGATCTAGTGTTGCAGCTCCGCCTACGTGTGACCATGGCCAAGCTCGACTATAGCGAGATTGAGCTGGGCAAGCGCTTGGTCAAGGAGTTGCCGGATCTGAAAAGCGCCTCGCCGCCGGTACTCGCTGCAATTTGCGATGCCTCGTTTGAGATGGAAGACTATTCCCGCGCCGAGGAGTTGCTGACCATCTTCATCTCCCGGTTCGAGGACTCCGATTTCATACGTGCGGCCTACAGGTTGCGCGGCTATGGCCAGTACGCCGAAGAGGACTACGAGGGTGCGCTCAAGACCGCGGAGGAGGCGCTGGAAACCTACGGCCACGACCGCGATGTGGCATGGGCCTATCTGATGAAGGCCAAAGTTCTGCTCAAGCAAGGCAAGGTCTCCGAGGCGCGCGATGCAAACATGTATATCCTGAGTATTCCCGCCTGGCGTGGCGAGCCGGTGGCGCAGGCCACCTTCCAGCTTGGGGAGGTGGAGGAAAAAGACGGAAACCCGCGCAAGGCCTTTGGGTTCTACCAGCGCACCTATTTCCAGTATAAAGGGCATGCCGACGGCTACTGGGCGGCCGAGGCCTATCTTGCCAGTGCGCGTTGCCTGCAGCAGCTGGGTCTTGAGGAAGAGATGCGCAATACCTACCTTGCCATGCTTTACGATCATTATGTAAACGACTTGCCGCAGGCCGAGGTAGCCCGCAAGGCACTTGGTGCAGGCAATGTTGCCGAGATCGAGACCTTTATCGCCTCCGGTGGATCGACCAATATTGTCGTCGCGGTTGATACAGGGGAAATGCTGGATGCCTCCGCAACGCAGACGAACAAGGTGGAGTCCTCGGAAGCGGAGACCAATACAGTGGAATCCACTGTGGTGGAGACGAACGCGGTGGATGCGGTCGGAACGGAGGGCGAATCATGAAACGGATATGGATCAGTTTGATTGCCCTCGCTGCACTGGGGGCGGTGGCACAGGAGCAGGAAGTCCAGTCTGGCACGCCAGCCCTGCTCGAGGCGATCAACGGCAAACAGGCGCGTGTGTTCCTCCAGCGCCTGGAGGACGGCAAGCTGACGTTCCAAGCCTATAAATCCAACAGGGACATGACGGTTCCAGCCTCGAAGGTCAAAAGCCTCACCTTCTATCCAAAATACGATGCCGAGGCCGTTGAGCAGCAATTCAACACGGGGGATTATTCCACCGTGCTTTCCACGCTCGATCCCCTGATGAAATCCTTTTGGGATTACATGGTGGTGGACAACAATATGCGCGACGCCTTCTGCATGTTGATGGACACATACTATAAAAGCGGTGACTTTCCCAAGACCCGCAAGGCCGCCAACATCCTGCTGGAGACCGGCGACCCCGGGCTGGTGCAGCGTGG
>JBDLHZ010000086.1:0-8534 GCA_039715135.1 Verrucomicrobiota bacterium | reverse complement strand
TTATCGGCATAACGGCCGCTTACACCTGACACCCGGGCCGGTCATCCGGCTTGCAGGGCAAGCCGGCCGCCCTGGCCGCTTCGCGGCCCCCGGTTGCAGCTGAAACAGACGTTATGTGTGGAGATAATATGAATAATCAGGCTACTAAGATCGACCTGGGTGCAGTTCAGGAAACTTTGATGTTGCCTCTGTGGGCAAGAGCTCGAGAGACAGAGAAGAACAATCCCATTGTATGCGATCCCTATGCTAAGAATATTGTCGAGAGAATCGACTATGATTTCTCACAGATCGAGGAAGGGCCAGCGGCGGATCATCAAGGTGTGTGGGCTATCCGTGCTTACAACTTCGACAACATCGTTAAAGAGTTTCTTGCGAACAATAACAAAGCTGTCGTAGTTAATATTGGCGCGGGTTTGGACACCTCGTTTCAGCGAATTGACGACGGATCTGCTCTGTGGATCAATATCGACCTTCCGGATGTCGTTGCACTGCGACAGAAGGTAATTCCTGACTCAGAACGAGAAATAACGATTGCCAAATCGGTTTTTGATTTTACGTGGATTGATGACATGTCCCGGTGGATGAATGGTCGTGCCATTTTGTTCACGGCTGCCGGAGTACTATGCTACTTCGAAAGACATGAGGTCGAAACCCTCTTCCGTAAACTTGCCGTAACTTTTCCTTCCTCCCACGTTATTTTTGATTCCATGTCAAGGTTTGTTGCGTGGGGGACGAACAGGAAAATCTTAAAAAATAGCAGAATGGACGCCCTTATTAAGTGGCATCTGAAAAGAGCTTCCGATCTTCGAACGTGGGTAGATACACTCAAGGTCATTGATGAATATCCCATGCTTTCGAAAGTGCCAGAACGGAATGATTTTAGTAAGATGGAGGTTTTGCAAATCAAAATCGTAGGTCTTTTTCGCTTTTACAACATGATTCATGTGCAACTCTGAGGGCACGTGCGATTTTGAATGAGAGGAAAATTGAGAATGAGATCTCTGGCAATAAGGTGCACATAACAAACGCTTGCACCTGACAACCGCTTTTGTCACGCCTTGTGCTGGCGCACAAGCCGCGCCAAATCGGCGAGGCGCCGAATGCGCCTGCAGGTGAACCCAACGTTAGGTTGTTCGAAGCAATTGGTAAAACTATGGTAGGTCGACATTCTGGAATACTCATTTGTGTCTTTGTGTTGGGCATATGGTTCGTGGGGTTAATCGGCCCAGGGTTGGTCGTTGGCGGCGAACTATCTGCTTCATTAGACGGGAGAACCCTCAGGCGGCTGGAATGTCCGGATTGGCGAATCCGATATTGTTTGGCCATTTCAATTTCGGAGGGAACTGATACGGACCGTGCTGTTCTTGAACGGTTAATCCGCGATTCGAATGAAAAGGTTGCCAACCAGGCCGCAGTGGCCTACTTGCGGACGTTTGTGTTGGTGGATGTTGAATTTCTTCGGAATAGTGTTCACCTATTTTATCGCCACCGAGGCGGGGTTCGGATGAACAGGCCGGACATAACTTCCTTGGAATACCATTTAGAAATGCTTGGTGCTAGAAAGGGAAACCCACACGTGGCCGAAAATATCCAGGTTATCGGAATAATCGGAAATCCTGACGACGCCAGCGTTTTGACGCCTTATCTGGAAAGCAGCAACCCATATGTAGTCCAAGCTGCCGCGGTGGCATTAGTACGACTTGGCCATAAAAACGAAGGTGTATATGCGCTACGGGGAATCGTGGATCAGGTAGGAACGCCAGAAACCTTGTATTATCTTGTCAACTCACTCAGGCTTCTTGCGGAAATAGATTCAGAGTACTTCAGGGACACAATTGTGGAATTTTCTGAGAAGATCAACCGTTTGGAATTCATAACTCCCGCCCAATGGTCTAGGCTTACGCATATTGCATGGAGGCACGGATTTGAGATCAATCAATGAAGGTTGGGCTATACAATGGTAGTGGACAACCTAACAGGAGCTTCCACCTGACAAAGCCGCTTGTCACGCACCTGGCTGACGCCAGGTCCGCGCCAACCGACTTCGCATCTGAAGCCAACGTTAGCTAAACGGGAGAATTATCTTGGAGCAGCAACCGCGAGAATGCGGTCGCCGATCTCGTGAAGGCGCGGGCCGAATTCATCTAGGAGGAGCAGACGTGACCCACGAACGCACGACCACCCGTACGGCCCCCTTCCTCAGCTTCTTCCTCGGCTGCGTCCTCGTAGCCGCCACCGCCGCCGGTGCGGGAACACCCGGCGTCGTTCCCTCAGCCGACGGCACGCCCATCGCCTACGAGGTCCACGGCGGCGGTGAGCCGACCCTGATCCTGGTCCACGGCTGGAGCTGCGACGCTCGCTACTGGCGCGAGCAACTGGCGCACTTCGCCGCCCGGCACCGGGTCGTCACCGTCGATCTGGCCGGCCACGGCCACTCGGGCGCGGGGCGCAAGGACTACACCATGCGCTCCTTCGGCGAGGACGTGCGGGCGGTGGCCGACGCCGTCGGCGGCGACCGGCTGATCCTGGTCGGCCACTCCATGGGGGGCCTGGTCATTGCCGAGGCCGCGCGCCTGTTGCCGGGCCGGGTCCTGGGCCTGATCGGGGTCGACTCGCTCCACAACCTCGATTTCCCGGTCACCGAGGAGCACGCTGCCGAGATGATCGCCCCGCTGGAGGCCGACTTCCCCGCCGCCTGCCGGCAGTTTGCCGCAGCGATGATCCTGCCGGATACGGACGCCGACCTGGCCGAGTGGATCCAGGCCGACATGGCGGCCGCGCCTGCGGAGGTCGCCCTGAGCGCGATGCGCGAGTACATGGCGCAGTGGATCACCGGCACGGGGCCGGCGCTCTTCGAGGAATTGCCCCTGCCGGTCGTGGCGGTGTGCGCCGACCTGTGGCCCGTCGACGCCGAGGCGAACCGGCGGCACATACGCTCCTTCGAGGCGATCGTGCTGGATGGAACCGACCACTTCCTGATGCTCGGCACCGCGGAGGAGTTCAATCGGGCCCTCGAGGAGGCCATCGCGAAGATCAAGCCCTAGGTGATGGTTGCTTGGTGTGCCCTGGACCGCCGATCACAGTCGCATCCTAACTTTGGATGTGGTACTAAAAGTGGTGGCAGCCCAACAGAGCAGGGAAGCCAACAAGAGCTTCCAGCTGACGAAGCCGCTTGTCACGCACCGTGCTGTCGCAGGGTCCACGCCAAACGACTTTGCAGGTGAGCCGAACGTTGAAACCACCATTGTGGTTATTGATGAGATTGATACTGATAACTGGGGCGTAGCCGGCGAGAGCGTCACAAAGAGTAGGCTAAGGGGCGAATGATTCGCCTGCTTTAGCGAAAGAAAGGTAAAGTTCATGCAGCCGATTCAGGAAGGCATCACAGGCAAGGAAAATCAAGGAGACCTGTCCTCTCCCTATCAAGCACTGGTCCAGTTCTACTGTGCATTCAACTCTGGCGACAAGCAGATGATGTTGGAGAACTGGGCGCAGTCTGACGAAATCTCAATGGACAACCCCCTGGGTGGCATAAAGCGCGGGTGGTCTGAAATACAGGGAGTCTATGAGGGGATTTTCAATGGTCCAGCGGAGGTTTACGTCGAGTACTATGATTACACCATCCACGAGACAGCGGAGATGTTCTATGCGGTTGGTAGAGAACGCGGATATTTTCGTTTGGATAATGAAGAAGTGGCACTCGCTATTCGCACGAGTCGCGTTTTCAAGAATATTGGTGGTCACTGGAAGCAGGTTCATCATCATGGTTCAATCGAAGATCCAGAGCTACTGGCCCGGTATCAGACAACCGTGTTTGGTCACAAATTGTAAAGCGCCGATCAAGCACTTGCACCCGACAATCGCGTCCGTCACACCTTGTGCCGGCGCACAAGGTGCGCCAACCACGCTTGCAGGTGAACCCAACGTTCGCAATAAGGCAGTTCATTCATGAATAAAATCGCATACATCTGTATTCTGATGATTCTGTTATCGTCGCTGCCTGTGAGGGGGAACGAGCCGCAGGCGGGAAAGGAACCGCTCAACATCATCCTGATCATGGCCGATGATCTTGGCTACGAAACGATAGGAGCCAACGGGGGAGAATCCTATAAGACTCCCCACCTGGACCGCCTTGCCGCAAGCGGGGCTCGTTTCGAACACTGCTATGCCCAGCCCCTCTGCACACCCTCCCGGGTGCAGATCATGACCGGGAAATACAATGTCCGGAATTACACAAAGTTCGGCGTTCTCCCGAGGAATGAGACCACCTTCGCTCACCTTCTAAAGGAAGCCGGTTACGCGACCTGCATCGCGGGAAAGTGGCAACTCGGGAAGGAAAAGGACTCTCCACGGCATTTTGGGTTTGACGGGGCCCTGCTTTGGCAGCATACCCGCTCCGGGCGGATGCGTAAGGACGGCGTCCACTACGACAAACGTTATGAAAACCCGCAGCTGGAACGAAACGGAGAGAAGGAGTCATATCATAACGGCGAATATGCTCCCGATCTCATGGTCGATTTCATCTGCGAATTTATCGAAAAAAATAAAGACGGGCCGTTCCTTGTCTACTATCCGATGATCTTGACGCACTGTCCCTTTGTTCCCACCCCGCACTCGGAAGACTGGAATCCCGAGAGCCTCGGTTCTCCAAGCTACAAGGGAGATGCCAAATACTTCGGTGACATGGTTAGCTACATGGACGGTCTAGTAGGGCGGATCGCCAACGAAGTCGAGGCGCAAGGGCTTAGCGAGAAGACTGTGATTCTTTTCACCGGAGACAACGGCACGGACTCACCGGTCGTCTCCCTATTGAACGGGAGGGAAGTGGCCGGGGGCAAAAGCAAGACCACCGACGCCGGGACCCGCGTTCCTCTGATCGTTCATGGCCCCGGATTCATCAAGTCCGGAGTGATCAACGACCTGATCGACTTCACCGATTTCCTCCCAACGATCTGCGAATTAACCGATATCGATCTAACGGCTGAGCGTCCTGTTTTGGACGGGCGAAGCTTTCTACCGCAGTTGCTCGGGAAGGAGGGAAATCCTCGGCAATATGTTTACAGTTGGTATAGTCGGAGCGGGAAGGAAGAGGAAGCGCGTGTTTTTGCCAGGACACACCAGTATAAACTGTATAGGAATGGTGACTTCTTTGACCTTCAACAGGATATCGATGAAGAGGCGCCGCTGGCCGCAGATTCCTTAAATGCTGAGCAGAACCAACAGAAGGCGACGCTTCAAGGGGTGATCGACAAATATGATAAACCACGAAGCAAATAAGATCCCAAGGAACTGCGAACAATTCGATCTTGAGAGTGTCATCTGCTTCCAGGGGGAGGATTACGCTCGCGCCTATGTGCCGGAAGTAGCTCAGGCAGTCCTCAGTCATTGGGACCTTGGGTGTGCTCACTTTGAGGTACTTGACGAGAGGGCAAGCTCAAGCTCATAGATGCAGGAGAAGCAACATGGCGCCGACACGCAAAGACTCGCCCCGGGGCTGGAGAGAATGTGGCTGTAATGTACAGACAAGATGAACAGAACTCTTAAGGGGGAGGAACGATCAATGGATATCGGTACGATCAGCTTGTTTTTCACGATTGTCGTCTTCGGTGCTGTTGGTTGGCTGATTGCCGGCCGTCGGAAAAAGCCGGCGGGTCCATTGACCTTTGTTGTTCTGCTGGCAGTGGCGGTCGTCGGCTACTACGTCGGTGTCGGCACCCGGTTGGTGGATGTGGATGGTTTCAAGGTGCTTCTCAATTGGGCCATCGTTTCGGGCTGTGTTGGCGGTTGCCTGGGTTTGCTGGTTCGCAATCGCCGGTTGCGCCGGCTCGAGAACGCGTAAAGCGATTAATTTCGGGTGCGAGGTTTGCGGGAGGAAGCAGGATGCATCGGCTCTTCATCATTTTGCTTACGGTTGCTATTCCAACAGCCGTGTATTGCGCTGGAGGCCAACAGGACCCATCTGAAGTGGCCTTGCCTGAAGACGGAATCACAAATCGCGAGCGATACAGAGTGATTGCCGACTTCGACGGCGATGGCCATGAAGATCTCGCCCTTTCCCAAAGCTTGTCGTTGTTTGGCAACGGTGGCGGCCCCATGGATATCTATCTTGGTGACCAACGAGGGGGCTACACCAAGATCGGTTCGACGACCTGTTTCCCAAGAAATATGGCGATAGAGAGGCACCATCCTCACAATCGGCTGTGGGTGTATTGGAAAATGGGCGGCGCCGAAGGGTATCTGGGCTATCATGAAATCCGCGAGCAGAAGATGACAGAGTTTAGGAGCATTGAGGTGTTCCCTGGAGATGGTGGAACAGGAATTGGAAACGCAATTGTTGATGCAGTGTTGGATCACTCCGACGTTGCCATTGTCGTTGAAGTCAGCTCAACGACAGGAAACGTCGTAACCTGGCGTCACGCTCACTGAATATTTGGAAACAGCGTCCAAAGACACAAGGTCTTCCGCACGATAGCCCCGGCCCGACACCGGCCTGCTCCGATTACCGTTGACGGCCGCATCAATCCTGAATCAACGGAGCAGAACCAATTTCCGGCTGAATATGCCGTCCGCCGAGTTCAACCGGCACAGGTAGATGCCGCCCGCCACCGCCCGTCCGTCTTCGTCCCGTCCGTCCCAGACCGCGCTTCGCCGTCCGCTGTGTTCCTCGCCGTCCACCAGTGTCCGGATCAGCCGTCCCGCCAGGTCATAGACCGCGATCTCCACCGGGCCTTCCACTGAAGCCGTGTACCGAATCGTTGTCCTGGGGTTGAACGGATTGGGATAAACCTCCAGGGACATCGGTGGCGATCCGGTGGCGATGCCCGGATCGACCGCCGCGGACAACTGGCAGCCGGCCCCGAGTGCGCCCACCAGCAGCCCGGCGCCGTTGTTCTCCGGCAGGCAGGGTGAGGACACGAACTGGAGCGTCAGATCGCCCGCGGCCAGGTCGCAGAAAAGCGGGTCCAGCGAGAAGTTGTCGTTCACGCTCTCCTGACCGTAGAGGCACGCGATCCAATCGCCGCCCTGGTTGCCGTACACGTCGCAGCCGGACAGCACCGGCGCCGCCCCGCCCTGGCAGTGGACGCCGCGGCCGCCCGACCCGAAGGCGACAATCGTGTTTTCGATCACCGGCGTCCCCAGATTCAGATACAGTTCCGATCCCGTGCCGGCCGTGTCCGCCGCGCAGGTGCTCTGCGAGATCGTCAGCGCGCCGTCGGAGATGAACGCCGCCCCGCCCATCAGGGCCGCGTTGGACCGGAAGACACAACTATCCAGGTGCGCCGTGCCGAGGCTGTTCATGGCCAGGTACAAGCCGCCGCCGCCACCGTCGAGAGCCTGGTTGCCCTCGAAGACGCAGCTTGTGAAGGTGGGGGAACACGAGGCCGTGCCGTACCCTCCGGAAAAGGCGCCGCCCCAACTGCCCGACTGGTTGGACTCGAAACGGCAGTGTTCGAAGACGGGAGTGCCCTGGCTGCCGCCGTTGACCGCGCCTCCGTGTCCGCCGGCCACGTTGTTCGTAAAGACGCAGTGCGAGAACAGCGGACCGTCGGCACCGTCCTCCAGGAGCACCGCGCCGCCCTGGTTGTCGGTACCGCTGCCTTTGGCCAGACCGTCACGGATGGTCAACCCGATGAACTGCGTGGCCGCATCTCCACCTACGACATGGAAAGCGCGGCTCAACCCTCCGCAGTCGATGGCGACCGAGTCCGGGTCGCCGCTGACCGACCGGATGACGACCGACTCGTCCACCGTCACGTCGCGATTGCCCGCACCCGCGAAGACGCCGAAGTGCAGCATGACCGTGTCGCCGGGATTGGCGTCGTCAACCGCCGCCTGGATGGTGGGGTACAGGCCGCGGCCGTCGGGCCAGACGTCGAGCGTGCGCGGAAATGGCACCGGGGCGACCCAGATGAATCCATCGATGTTCGTGGCGTAGATCCGGGAACCGGTCCCGTTGAGACGGACCTGCCCGATGGACGTGCCCTGCAGCCCGACCGGCGCCAGGGTCGAGCCGGTATCCGTGGAGGCCCACACGCCGCCGATCCAGGAACCGAAGGTGCTCTCGCCGCCGTAGATGCGGTTGGTGCTGAAGGGGTCGATGAGGAAATCCAGCAGAAACCGGTGGCCGAGCTGCGTGTAGGTGTCCCCGTGATCGCTCGATCGAAACAGGGCGAAGCTCTCCGGCGTGTAGTAGAGATCGTTGGTCTCGGGATGAACCTCGAAGCGCAGGATTTGGACGTGGAGCGGGGGCGCTATCCGTTCCCAGGTCACGCCGCCGTCGAAGGAGCGCAGGAGCGGTTCATCCCAGGGGTCCGAGTGGGGCGACAACTCGGCGCCCACGAACAGCACCCCGTCCACGATGTCCTCGGCGATGTCCCAGATGATCAGGTGGTCGTCTCCCGTATCGAACGGGTAGTGGGTCCAGGAGTCCCCGCGGTAGGACGACTTGTACATGCCGCTGACCGGCGAGGGAATGTCGGAGTACCAGCGCAGCCCCGCGTAGACCGAACTGTCGGCTTCGCTGATGTGGATGT
>JBDLHZ010000085.1:0-8574 GCA_039715135.1 Verrucomicrobiota bacterium | reverse complement strand
CTCCAGATGCGTCCAGTGGTAGAGTGGGTTGCGCAGGGTTTGCGGAACGGTCTCGGCCCACTTCTGGAACTTGTCGCGCCACGAGGCATCCCCCGTGCAAAACTCTTCATCCACGCCGTTGGTGCGCATGGCGCGCCATTTGTAGTGGTCGCCCCCGAGCCAGATTTCGCCGAGGTTGTCGTATTGTCGATCCTCCGCAATCTCCTGCGGGGACAGGTGGCAGTGGTAGTCGAAGATCGGCATCTTCGCCGCATGGTCGTGGTAAAGCCGCTGCGCGGTCTCCGTCTGGAGAATAAAGTTTTCGTCCATGAATTTTTTCATTGGTCGTGCTCCGTATTCGGTTCTTAACAGAAGATCGCAAAGGGCGCGAAGGTTGCTGTAGGTGTGTACTGAAACTACTTCGCGTCCTTTGCGGCCTTCTGTTGATCTTCTGTTTCTTGCGTGTTTTGGGTTTGCATAAAGTGCGCCTTTTCGACTTCGGCCTTTTTGAGCTGCTTGGTTTGCACCGGCAGCCAGAGGGAGGTGAAGGGGACGTAGGTGATAACCATCAGCGCCGCAACCATGGCGCCAAAGAAGGGCAGCATGGTTTTGGTTACTTTGGCGATGGTGGTCTGGCCAACCCCGCATCCGATGAACAGGCAGGTTCCAACGGGCGGTGTGCAAAGGCCGATGCACAGGTTGGCGATGAGCATGATGCCGAAGTGGACTTCGTGCATGCCGAGCGTGGTGACGACGGGCAGGAAGATCGGCGTGAAGATGAGCACCGCCGGGGTCATGTCCATGAAGGTGCCGACGAAAAGAAGCAGGACATTGATCGTTAGCAGGATGACGAAGGGGTTCTCGGAAAACCCGAGCAGGGCGGCGCTGACGGTCTGCGGAATGTTGGCCATGGTCATGATCCAGCTCATGCCGGAGCTTGCGCCAATGAGCAGCATGACGACCGCGGTGGTGATGCCGGTGTTGAGTAGAAGCTGCGGCAGATCCTTCATCTTGATCTCACGATAAACCACCATGGTAAGAAAAAGGGCATAGACCACCGCAATGGCCGCCGCCTCGGTGGCGGTAAAGATGCCTTTGAGGATTCCTCCGATCACAATCAGGATCAGGAAGAGGCTGAGGAAGGCGCGCTTGAAGCTGATCAGGATCTGCTTCAAGTTGGAGCGCTCTTCGCGCTGGTATTTCTTGCGGAAGGCAAACCATCCGCAGACCAGCATGATGAACAGGCCGGTCAGGATGCCGGGTAGCACACCCGCCATGAACATGGCGGCAATCGAAACCGATCCCGCCGCGACGGAATAGACGATCATGATATTGCTCGGCGGAATCATCAGGCCGGTCGTGGCGGCCGTGGTGGTGACGGCAACATTGAACTCGCGGTTGTAGCCCTTGCGATTCATCTCCGGAATCATGAAACCACCGACAGATGAAACCGCTGCCGCGGCCGAGCCGGAGATGGAGCCGAACAGCATGCAGGTCAAGGTGTTCACATAGGCCAGTCCGCCGGGGAAAAAGCCGACCAGCGTTCCGGCAAAATCAATCAGCCGCCGCGCCATGCCGCCTTTTCCCATCAAATGGCCGGAGAGAATGAAGAAAGGGATGGCCAGCAGCGCAAAGCTATTGACGCCGTTCGCCATTTTCGAGGCGAGCATGATGGCAGGGTCGGAGCCTTCGGCGAGGATGGCGACAAAGCTGGCCATTGCGATCGATACCGCGATCGGCACATTCATAACGAGCAGCAGGACAAAAACCAGCACGAGAATGAGAGCAATGGTTCCCATTAGAGGGCCTCCAAACAATCTGGACTGCGGCGGGAACTGAAAGGCCACGCCGCTTTTGTGCATGAAAAACCATTCCACCGAAAAGCGGTGTCGCCCGCTGGTTGCCACCGCACTCCAAAAAATTTCATCATTCCGCCTCGTGCAGGTCGGCGGCGGGCGTTGCCAGCGTTTCAACCAGGTTTTCAAGGGTGAACAGCAGCATGAATATGCCAGCGATTGGAAGCGCGAGATAGACGTGGCCCATCTTCCAACCCAGCGCCGGTGTCATCTGTTCCATCGCCAGCGCATCGGCCACCAGGCGACTGCCGCCATAGACAAAAATCGTGACGGCAAAAAACAGCACGACCAGATGCACCGCAACGGCCATCAGCTTGCGCGCATCGGGGTGGAGCTTGCCGACAAAATAATCGACGCCCAGATGTCCCTTCGTGCCGAAGGCGACCGCGCCACCCAGCAGCGAGATCCAGACCAGCAGGAAGCGCGCAAGCTCCTCCGTCCATTTGGCCTGCCCGCCCATGGCATAGCGGGTGAACACACCCCAGACGACATCGGCCACCAGCAGGGCCACCGCCACAATCAGAACCAGATTGAGCGCAGCAGTCATGCCTTTCTTGAATTTCAGCAGATGGGCCAGCATCACTTGACCTCGGCAATTTGTTTGAGCAGTTCGCGCACCTCGGGGTTTTCAACCTGTTCGAGCATGGAGGCCACCTTGGCCTGGAAAGCGGCGGTATCGACTTCGTAGACGGTCACGCCTTCCGCCTTGGCCTGCTCCAGTGCCTCAATCGTTTTTTCGGACCACAACTTTCGCTGGAATTCCGCCGACTCGTCGGCCGCTTGCTGCACCCAGCCCTGAACCTGCGGCGACAAGTTGCCCCAGACCTTGGAACTCATCAGCAGCATGTCCGGAATGCGCGTGTGGCCGTCGAGCGTGAAATGCTTGCAGACCTCGTAGTGCTTGTTGGAGAAAAAACTCGGCGGATTGTTTTCCGCGCCGTCCACCGTGCCCTGCGCCAGCGCGGAATATAGTTCGCCCCACGCGATCGGGGTGGGCGCGCCGCCCATGGCCTTGACCATATCCATGGAGGTCTTGCTGTTCTGCACGCGGATCTTCAGCCCCTTCAGATCGGCGGGAGTGCGGATCGGCTTTTGCTTGGTGTAGAAGTTTCGGCTACCCGCATCGTAGTAGCAAAGGCCGCGCAGGAACTTTGTTTCACCCTGCCGCAGCAGTCCCGCCCCGATTTCGCTATTGATCACGCTCCAGAAGTGCTCTTCGTCGCGAAAGACATATGGCAGGCCGAACACCGACATGGCCGGAATAAAATTTTCCATCGCCGACGTCGACGTTTTCGTCATGGCCAGCGATCCGTTTTGCAACTGCTCGATGCACTGGGTTTCCGAGCCGAGGACGGAACCGGGATAGATATCGATGGTCACCGCATCGCCGGAGATTTCCTCCAGCCGTGTTTTCATGAACTCCATCGCAACATGCACCGGATGCTTGGTATCCAGTCCATGACCCAGCTTCAAAACCATTTGCCGCTGCCCGCCGACCGTTTGCTTCTGCCCCCGGAGAAAAAGCGAAAAGCAACAGGTGGCAACCAACGCGCCAATCAGGATTCCACCGATAAAATACGATGCTGATTTTCCCATGCCGCTACTCCTCATCCAAAGATTGGAAGAATGTGGCGCTTCAATAGATTGTTCGTAACATTTCTGCCGACCGTTTCCGCATGCTTTTCCAACGCCTGGAAATATTCCCCGCCCAGCTCGAAGGCCACCTTATAGGCCACATGGATCAGTTGGCGGAAGCTGGAATTGTATTCCGGGCATTTCAGATCATGGCGCAACGCGTCGGCATACTGTTCGCCGCTCCAGCCGTTCACGGTTTCAATCGACGGCAAAGCCGCCGGATCGATATCGATCACCGTGGCATAGGGTGCGGCCAGTTCGTCGTAGCGCGCCAAGGCGGTCGCATAGATTTTTCGAGCCACATCCAGTCCGTCGCCGCCAGACTCGGCCAGGCCGATCACCTCTTCGAGCCAGGTCGTACCCGCCGTTTTTACATGCAGACCCGCGCTATGCTTTTTAAGAACGCGGTTCATGGCCGGATAGATCGAAAACTTGTCGCTGCCGGAATGGACGCTGAGCCGCAGGCTTTCCTTCAAGCCAAACTTTTCGGCGGCAAAGCGCAGGGCGGCCACATCCAGCTCGAACTCCTTTTGAAACAGCGCCACATCACCGACATAATCGACGCCCTTGTTGAAGCGGCCGCTGAATTTCGGCGCGATCGTATCCACCGGAATACCCTCGCGACCGATCATTGCCAGGATGAAAAGCATTTCAACCGGGGTTTGCGGATCGTCCGTTTCATCCATTGAAACCTCGACTTCAAAAGCACCGTTTTTACTCGCCTCAATGTGGCGGTAGATCCGTCCGGCCTCCTGCACGGCAAACAGGTATTTTTCGGCAATGGCGCGAACCTCGTTCGCTGAAACCTGCAACGGTTCGTCGATGCCCGGAAGGTTGATCTCTTCGGTAAACTCCGCCATGTCTTTCACAAAGCCATCCACATCCGCCGCCGGTGCGGGCTTACCGATAAAGTCGGCGACATCGAGCGTGAAGAAGTCGGAGGAGCCGACAAACCCATCGACGTTATTGAGCGAGATGTGGTCGGCATCCACGAAATAGGGATTTGCCCATTCCAGCGCCTGTATTGCGGCATCGGCCTCCGCGCGGACCGAGGCGGGTTCGGTGTGAACCGTCATATGCTCGCGGTGCGATTTATTCCAGACCGGGCAGACCTCGATCCCCGACTTGCCCGCCGCGATAAAAGCCGCCAACTGCGCTTCGCCCTGGCGGCCGAAGCGGTCGCCGCATCCCAAGGTGTATCTTGCTGAATCCATTTCTTAACCTTCCTTGAATTTATCGCGATAGGCCCAAAGGCCGAGGGCGGGGTTGCCAATGTAGAAAACCTCTTCGCCGTCGGGCAGCGTGTTGAAGCCGTCCTTGAGCGTTTCGGGGTTGTAGCGCGCGGCCATTTCATCGTAGGCAACGGCCTCGAAGCCGACGGATTGGACTTCGTCGAGCGTCATGTCCGGCCCGGGGCAGTAGGTGATCTTGAAGCGCCCTTCGGACGATCCGTGGATCAGGTGCGCCGCCGCGCTGAGGTTGCCGCGCAGCTCTTCGTTTTCCTCAACCGCCTTGAGCGTCGCGGGCGTGCCGTTGTAGCCAAACTTGCGGATCAGCCGGTCGATCTCCGGATCTTCGCCGAACTCCTTGAGGGCGGGGGCGAGAACGATCAGCTCGCCGCCGTCGGCAATCGCCATGCGGGTGCGGTAGACCGCCTTGTTGCCGAGCCATGTGCTCTGGAATTCGTGGGGGTCGAGATAGACGACGACCTTTTCCGGCTCGCGGTCGAGCAGGGTAATGTTTACCGCACGCGCCAGCTCGCAGGCTTCGTTGTAGACCTGCATGTCGTCGCCTGCATAGAACCCGCGCATATGCATTTCGCCGGAATCATTATCCTGCTCCATCACCGTCAGGATGTAGGTGATCGGCAAGTCGGCGAGATAGGTGTCCACCGCATGGTTGAACAGTTTCCTGACCGGCGTATCGGTCTGGCCGAGGATGGTCTCCATGTTGCAGGCCGCACCGAGAAAGTGCGACTTGTTGATGATGTCCGATCCGCCCGCGCCGACAACGATATTCTTGGTGTAGTTGGCCATGCCGACCACTTCATGCGGAACCACCTGCCCGACGGAAAGGATCAGGTCGTAGCCATCGAACAGCATTTTGTTTACTTCGACGCCAACGGTATAATCCACCTTGCCGCCGGAAAGTTCGGAAAGCATCTCGCCGGGGATCTCGCCCTTGCGAACCACCCCGTTGCGCCAGTCGTGCACCTTGAAGGCATCGAGCGGAATCGAGTCGCCGAACATCATGCGCAGTTGCGCTTCCGTCATCGGGTTGTGCGTCCCAAGGGTGGGGAGAATATCGACCTGCGCACCCTCGGCGATCAGCTTTTCATAGGCCATCGCCGTGATCGGCCCCGCCATTGAATTAAGGCGGGTGTGATCCGGAGGCAGGATGAGAACCTTGCCCAGCTTTCCGGCTTTTTCCAAAGTTTGGAAAACCATATCCCGCAATTCATTGCAGGATATGGAAACCTGTTCACCAAAACGCGAAATCATAGCGCAATCTCCGAGCAGTTGGACAGGTCAGACCTGTCCGACGCTAAACAATATAGGTCGAGGCGGCAGTGTCGCCGCCGCGCCCGGTCCAGTTGGTGTGGAAGAATTCGCCGCGCGGCTTATCCAAACGCTCGTAGGTGTGCGCGCCGAAATAGTCGCGCTGCGCCTGCAGCAGGTTGGCGGGGAGGCGGGCGGCGCGGTAGCCATCGTAGTAGGCCAACGCCGCGCCGATGGCGGGCATCGGAATGCCGAGTTCGACCGCTTTCACCACAACCCGGCGCCAGGCCGCCTGCGCATTCTGGACCACTTCGCTGAAGAAGGGGTCGAGCAGCAGGTTGGTGAGTCCGGGGTCGTTGTCGAACGCCTCCTTGATCTTGCCGAGGAATACCGAGCGGATGATGCAGCCGCCGCGCCACATGAGGGCGATTCCGCCATAGTTGAGATCCCATCCGTGGGATTCGGCAGCGGCACGCATGAGTTGGTAGCCCTGTGCGTAGCTGACGAGCTTGGAGGCATAGAGCGCCTGCTTGAGATCTTCGATCAGCGCAGTTTTGTCGCCCTCGAAAGTTGCGGCCGGGCCGCCCAGTTTTTCACTGGCCGCCACGCGTTCGTCCTTCAGCGCGGAGAGGCAGCGGGCAAAGACGGCTTCGCCGATCAGGGTCAGCGGCTGGCCTTCGTCGAGCGAGGAAATCGCGGTCCACTTGCCGGTGCCTTTTTGGCCGGCGGTGTCGAGGATCTGGTCGATGACCGCTTCGCCCTCGTCGGTTTTGTAGCCGAGGATGTCGCGCGTGATTTCGATGAGGTAGGAGTCGAGTTCGCTTTCGTTCCACTCCGTGAACACATCGTGCATCTCTTCGTTCGAGAGGCCGAGGCCTTCCTTCATCATCTGGTAGGTTTCGCAGATCATCTGCATGTCGCCGTATTCGATGCCGTTGTGCACCATCTTGACGAAGTGGCCGGCGCCGTCCTGCCCGACCCACTCGCAGCAGGGTTCGCCCGCATCGGTGTGGGCGGAAATCTTCTGGAAGATCGGCTTCACCGCGTCCCATGCGGCGGGCGATCCACCGGGCATGATCGACGGGCCAAGCAACGCGCCTTCCTCGCCGCCGGAAACGCCGGTGCCGATATAGAGCAGGCCTTTGCTTTCGACATATTCCGTGCGGCGGATCGTGTCGGGATAGTGGCTGTTTCCGCCGTCGATGATGATGTCGCCCTCTTCGAGGAAGGGGATGACTTGTTCAATGAAGGCGTCCACCGGGTCACCGGCTTTGACAAGCATCATTACCTTGCGCGGGCGTTCGAGGTTGGCGCACAGCTCTTCGATGCTGTGGCATCCGATAAAGTTCTTGTCCGCGCCGCGGCCTTCCATGAACTTATCGACCTTTTCCACGGTGCGGTTATAGACCGCGACCGTGAAACCCTTGCTCTCCATGTTGAGGACGAGGTTTTCGCCCATTACCGCCAAACCAATCAATCCAATATCTGCTTTCATATTCCTTTTCCTTTTTGTTCGGGCGACGACAAGCGTTCACCCCTACGTGTGTGCGACATGCGTGTCGCCCCTACCGTTTAACTCTTGCGTTACCGTTCCAAATGCTCCAGAGCTGGTCTTCGTCGGCGGGCTGGGCATAATCGGTCAGCATCGTGGCCGCAAGCGCCCCGCTGGCCCAGCCGAACCGGGCACACTGCTTGACATCCCAGCCCTTGAGTATGCCGTAAAGCAACCCGCCAACAAAGCCGTCACCGCCGCCAATACGGTCAAGCACACCGATCTCGCGCGGCTTGATGATTTCCCACTCCTTGCCGTCGGTAACCAGTGCGCCCCACATGTGGCTGTTTGCCGAGACCACTTCGCGAAGCGTTGTTCCAAAATAGCTGGCATTGGGATAGGCGGCCTGGACCCTGCCGATCATTTCCTTGAAGCCGTCGATTTTTTCATCAAGCCCCTGTCCGCCGGACTCCGGCCCTTCGATGCCGAGGCAAAGCTGGAAGTCTTCTTCGTTGCCAATGAGTATGTCGCTGAGCGAAGCAATCTCGGCAAACGCCTCGGCAAGTTCTTTTTCCCTGCCCGTCCAGAAGCTGGCCCGGTGGTTGAGGTCGAACGAAACCCGCGAGCCATGCTTCTTTGCCGTGCGGGCGATATCGAGACAGAACCGGCTGGTCTTGGGCGACAGCGCCGCGATCAGCCCTGAAAGGTGCACAATCCCAACACCTTCCTCACCAAAAATGCGATCCAGATCAAAATCATCCACACTCAGTTCGCGACCAACTTCGCCGGCCCTGTCGTTTTGAACCCTCGGCCCGCGACTGCCCCAACCACTGTCGGCCATGTTGATCTGATGGCGATAGCCCCACGGGTTGTCCTGTTCAAACTCAGGACCTTCAAAATCCATTCGCCGGCTTCCAAGGTTGTCCTTGATAAAGTGCGAGACGGGGCTGTCCTTGACGAATGCCGTCAAGACCTTGACCGGCAAGCCAAGGTACGAAGCAACGCTTGCCACATTGCTTTCAGCACTGGTTGCCTGCATTTTGAAGGTGTCGCTGCAATGGAAGGGTTGCGAATCAACCGGGGTCAACCGAACGCCCATGCTGGTCGGGACGAG
>JBDLHZ010000084.1:0-8709 GCA_039715135.1 Verrucomicrobiota bacterium | reverse complement strand
AATGCCGCCACCACATCCACGATGGAGAAAAACCACGTTTCCGCCTCATCATCCCAGAGAGAGCGGATATCACGCTTCTCAAAAACCTTGATTGCTTCGCTCTGTGTCATAGCACTCGTCCTTTATTTCTTAACGTCTGCGGCAGGTGTCAAGGATTCCTTGACCGTTGCAAGTTTCGACATCACATCTCACTTCCAACAACTCACAATCTCCCGACCTCCGTCCTCCGCGCCTTCGGCGCCATCACCCTTGCCCGTCCAGTTCGAAATCTCCGCCGTACGGATGCCTGTCGCCTCGCCGGTCGGTAAAAAAAGTTTAATCGTCGCTGCTTGCATATTTATCTCCATCAAATCCATATTTTCCGAACCTTGGACCTGAGGTAATCCGAAAGTGCTTACGGTATTCCCGAAAGACCAAATCATCCGATCCTTTTTCCAACCAGTGGAACCCTGTTTTCAAGAATCATTGGCTAACCCGTTTTCATTTTCTTTTTTTTGTGCTGAACCCGCCGCTTTGATTTGCCACCCTTCATTTTTTTCCAACAATTCTTTGTCCGCTGCAGATATTCGATCAGAATGAACTGCGATACATAGAAGGTGGCGAGGCCGGCTCATTGCGACATAAAACTGCCGCATAAACTTTCTCTTTCTCTTCCCTGTCGGACTTTTATGTTCACCTGTCAAATACGGTAACATCGTCCCCAAATCAAATTCGTGAAACCTTGTTTCAAGAAGTAGTGTCGCATCATGCGTTTCGCCCTTAACGCCATGAATTGTTGACAGCTCAAGCATGAATTCATCCTTATACAGTAGCTTATTGCCTCCTATCCGCGTCTTTCAATCTTTGTGTTCTGGGCACGAAATTGAACGTATAAGACAGCTCGCTGCTTCAGTTCCCCCTTATCGTTTTCATACTCTTCATACGATAAATGCTCAACAAACCGATATGCATGTTTATCCACAGCAGAAAACTTCAACTGAATGCTAAGCTCTGTCGTGTCATTAAAAAAATCCTGTTCCGCAATATAAGCACGATCATTGGAGTTTGTTCCGAGAGCATAGCGAATTGCATCCACTAACGCGGTCTTGCCAGCATCATTTTCTCCAACCAAGACATTAAGCCCCCGATTGAGTTTTAAATCCAGCGACTCAAACAAACGAAAATTCTTTATGCTGATCTCTGATAAATACATCTAAGCGTTCCTTATTCGTGTCGATTCGTGTGCGTTCGTGGTTGAAGTTTTATTTCGCGGTTCAAACCAACCGCTCCTTCGCAGTCATTTCCTCGTACAGCTTAAACAAATGCTCCAGGCGTTCTTCGTCGGAGGTGAAGGGTTTGTGGCGGTCGGCCGTGTGATTGTGATGTGCGCGGCTCATTTTTCACCCCAAATAAGGTTGGTGAGCATAGCAGTGATGACAGATTTTTCTTTCGGACGGCTTTCGGCAATCATGAGTGTCATGGCGACAAGAGCGTTATTGGCGATGCGCTTGTTGCCTTCTTTGTCGTAGAGCAGTTTGTTTTTATCGGCAAAGCGGAGGAATACAGCGGCGGCAATGCGTTTGTTTCCATCGACAAAGCTGTGATTTTTTACGAGGAAATAGAGCAGATGCGCGGCCTTTTCCTCAACCGACGGGTAAACGTCTTTTCCGTCAAAACTCTGCATAACGGCATTGAGCGAGCTGTGCAGGCTCTCGTCTTTTTCCCTGCCGAACACGGCCGAGTCGCCAAACTTGATCCGCATGGCATCAACCAGCTTGATGGCCTCATCGTAAAGAACCGGCTTGGCCTTGCGGCGGGAAACCTTTCCGATAGCAACCCGCTGATGGTCGTAATCATCAAGCAGGTCGAGCGCCCCGGCATATTCAGAAACGGTTTGCAGCAAGATAGAGGCTTCATCTCCGGTCAGCGCCTTACGTCTGGAGACGTCCGAGGCAAGCTGGAGTATCTCCTTCAAATCTTTTAGCTGCTGTTTTGAAAACTCCCCATTTTTTGCCCGCGCCTTAAGCCGCTTCTCGTTAGCTGTGTAACCTTGTACGATATGCTGACGGAGAACGCTGGTTGCCCAAATGCGGAATTCCGTACCGCGCACAGATTTCACACGGTACCCCACGGAAATAATGACATCTAGGTTGTAGAATCGCACCTTGCGCTGAACCTTGCGATTCCCTTCCTGTTGAACTACCGAGGATTCCTCGGTAGTTGCCGCCCTGTCCAACTCGCCCTCCTTAAAGATATTTCGAACATGAAGGCCGACAGTATCTGTGTCTTTCTCAAACAACAGCCCCATCTGTTTTTGAGAAAGCCAGATGGTGTCCCGTTCAAGCTGAACATCCAGATGAATGCTCCCATCCTTACTTTTATATAGAACCAGCTCTGTTGTTTTATTCACATCCATCTTTATGTCCCATGCGTTCTCTTGTGGCCAGCCTCTTCCGTTCCACCGCAGACAAGCGAGACGCTTATCCTACTTTCCATTTGTAGGCGATTCCCTTTTTGTGATTTCTTGTGTTTTTTGTGGCTAAACTAATTTCTCTCTTCCCACCATCTCCTCATAAGCTTAAATAAATGCTCCAGGCGTTCTTCGTCGGAGGTGAAGGGTTTGGTGCGGTAGTTGGTCTTCGTGAGCTTTGCCGCCTGCATCCTGCGGGCTATCTGCTCCTTCGGGCAGGCTGGAAGCCTGCGATACATTGACCGGCTTGAAATAGACCTTGTTTTTCCAAAGCACCTCGCTCGGCACTTTCGACAGGTTGCGCGTCCCCTTTTTCAGCAGCGTAACGCCCGACTTCGGCGAGCCATACGCCAGCAGCAGTTCAAAAACAAACCCGTCCCGCGACGGCGGTTCATCCACCAACCGCTTCACATTATCCGCAACTTCCGCAACCTTCATAAACACCCCAAGCACAAACCCTAAGAATGGTTTGATACTTTACCTGCTTGCCTAAGGAAAAACAAAGAAATTCAGGTAAATAGGGTTGTGGTGAAATCCCCCGCAAAAGGCCGCACTTTGTGAAGCCTCCACGAGCAGGGATTCCACATAGCCAAATGCTCGCTTGCAATACCATCAAACAACGAAGTTTCGATGATCACTTGTCTGGTTGATTCTTTTTGTGCATCGGGGCCTTCAGTTTTTTCTGCAGAATCGCTTTATCCCCGCCGTGGGTTTTGACGATGGGGTTGCCGCCGCGACTCAGGTCCTCGAAGATACCTGCGTCCACCAAGTCCCAGAGAGCGTATTTGGCTTTGCCATCGACAGTGAACAGGCCGAAGTGACCTTCCGAGCCGTCGGTGCCCTTGCTTTTCCATGGCTCATCAAATGCCTCGAAATAGAAACAGGTCAGGTTGTTGCCCTTGGTCCATTTCATCGTGGCATCATAAAACAGCTTGGCGTTGTTTCGGGGGCGAATCCGTTCTACAAGGAATACTTCGGCCTGAACGACTGGGCACTGGGCTGGTCGGTAGGCTGCCTGACCTTCGGTGCCATGCTGGGCAATGCGGTTGAGGAATTGCTCGTTAAAGCGAACCAAGATTAACTGCGGGCGACGCAATCCCGAAAGCGTACTGTATCTGAAGCAGGTGACGATGGCTATATGACTGTGGCAGGGCCTGGATATGGACAAGGAATAAATCAACAGCCACAAGCTACTCCACCGGCGACCAGACCCCGCGCGACATGCCGGACGAAAACATCCGATAAATTCAGCTCCCGGCAATGTAGCGGGCGATGTCCTCCAGCCGGATGAAGCCGACGGGGTGCTTGCGGGCATCGAGGATGACAGCGCTGTGGCGGGGGTTGCGGCGCAGGCGGTAGAAGGCGGATTTTAGGTTGTGGTTTTCCTGTAGTTCGAGTACTTCGTCGGCATAGGGGCCGAGGGGTTCGTCGTTTCCCAGCTTTCGGTTGACGATGGTGAACATGGAAACCATCCCTGCCACGGCATGTTTGTCCATCAGGAGCGCATACGCGGAATTACGGCGTGCCGCGAGCCGCTTGAAATCGGCCACGGTGGCGTCGGAGGGCAGGCACGGTATGTTCTTTAGCGGCACCATGAGCGCGCGGACGGGAACACTGTGCATGGAGGTGGCGTTGTCCACCATGCGGTTTTGCTGAGATGAAATCAGGCCTTCCTTCGCGCCCGCCGAGAAATATTCCTTGAGGCCGTCGGGCGAAAGGCGGTGCAGCTCTCGGCCGGGTTCCTCGTCCATTCCGCGGGTCAGCAGATTGAAAAGTTTCTTCAGCGGCCAGGTGAATGGATAGAACAGCATCACGAGCAGGCGCATGATGCCCGCCAACCGGTACATGAGGAGATCGGCCTTCTTGCGGAAGAGGTTCTTGGGGCCAACCTCGGCAAGGATGAAAAGCGGGAACATCAATGTAAGCGTGGCAGCCATTTCGGCATTCCACGGAATAAACCCGAGCAAAACCCGCCCCCTTTCGAGGCTGCCGCCGAGATAGAGACCGGTCACCTCCCTGGAGAGCAGATAGATCGCAATGTTGTTTCCGATGAGCACGGTAAACACAAAGATGTGCGAGTTGCGCAGCAGCCGCGACAGTACCATGGCTGATGCCCGCCGCTCCCGCACACGGTGCCGCAGCCGGATGCGGTTGATCATATAGCTTCCCGTCTCCACGCCGGAAAACAGCGCGGAAAACAGGAAGCCCGCCAGAATGGCCACGATGGAGGAAAGGCTCATGCCGCGCCTCCGTCCTCGTTGGCTGAAAGCTCGAGCAGCACGGATTCGATGCGGTTCGAGCGCACCTGCTCGACCGTGAACCTGAGATTGCGCACCTGGGCGACGTCCCCCGGCTTCGGCATGCGCTTAAGCAAGGAGACCACCAGACCGCTGACCGTATCCAACGCAAGCATGCGCACCATCTCATCGGGCAGGAAACCGATGAACAGGCTGCGCCATTCGCGGATACCCAGGCTGCCCTGCAGGCGGTAGGTGCTTTCGCCGAGCTGCTCGACGGGCGGCGCCTCCATGGCATCGAATTCGCCAACGACCTCTTCGAGCAGGTCTTCCATGCAGATGGTTCCGGCCAGGCCGCCATATTCATCCACCACGCAGACCAGCCGCAACCCTTCGGCCAGGAATTCGCGCAGCATCTCGTCGGCGCGCTTGGTTTCCGGAACGAAGCGGGCGGGATGAATAAAGTCGCGCAACGGCCGGTCAGGCTCGTCGTTCGCAAAAAGTTCCTTCACCTCGACCACACCGACAATGTTGTCCTCTTCCTCCTCGTAGACGGGAATAAGTTCGATCTCCTGCTCCGCCGCTTCGTGCAATGCTTCGCCCGCCGGGGCGTCCGCGCGGCGGAAGAGCTGCCTGACCCGCGGAACCATCAGCTCCCGCACACGGATTCCGGGTAGGTTGACGATATCCTCCACAATGGCCTTTTCCTGTTGTCCAAAGGTTGGATCGTGCCGGGTGGCATCGATCAGCATCTTCAATTCATCCGCATTAAGCCGGTTGTCGTGCTGGTCGTCGGGTTCGAGATGGCTTGCAATGAATTCCAGCATGCGGCGTACTGGCCCCAGAAAACGGAACCAGCTACGCAACAGCAGGGAATTAAGGCGCACCACCCGTTCGGGAAAGGAGATACCAAGTGCCTTGGGCAATATTTCACCCGCAAGGATCACCAGCAGCAGTACCGCCACGCCAACGGCGGCTTCCCACCATTCGCCATAGCGGTGCCCAAACCCGAGCGCCACCACCACACTCAGGCTGAAGAACAGGATGTTCACCACGAGATTGCCGAACAAAATGGCGATGAGCAGCCCGGAGGGATTTTCGGCCAGCAACGCCAGCGTTTTCTCGACATGGCGCCCCTGCCCCCGCAACCGCTTGACCTGCTCGCGGGTCAGTGAAAACAGCGCGGTTTCGGTTCCCGAAAAGAAGGCCGAGCACAGCAGCAGCAAGGCCATGGCCAACAACTCGATAAAATGATCCGCAAGAACCGCCAAATTTCCTCCCGAGGCCACTACTACATCGTAAATGCCTGAAAAAGGGAAGCTTGCCGTGGTTTTTTCGGTTCTTCACGGAAGTGCGTACCTGCGGCGGAACCCGGTTGGTTCCGCCTCTATGCCGATGCCCTCCTCCGACAAGGGCATGAAGCGATATATCCAACACAACACAAGTGACTTGCAGCATGGACTCCCCCTGTATTTCCATACATCTAAACGTGTGGGGTGATAGATTTTATAAGATGCAGCATGCCAGTAGATTATGATGTTATTTCGTCGAGATAGTCCCGCACCTCTAGAGGTATGGGAACAGGACGCTTTACGACGGGGGTGCGCGGTTCCTTCTTCAATTCAGGGGACGCACTTCACTGAAGAAGCACTTTTTCCGGCCACTGGAAACTTTCCGCTTCAATATTTCCACAGTTTGGATACAGTGGCTTTCCATGAACCCATTTACCATAAAAACCCAGTCGCGCACCGATTTTATCAATATCGACCGACTCGTGGCCGAAGCGGTGCGGGAGGCTGGCTTGGTGGATGGCGTGGTGACGGTTTTTATCCCGCATACGACGGCGGGTGTAACAATCAACGAAAACGCCGATCCGGATGTGATGGCCGACATGGATTTGGTGCTGGATCGGATGGTGCCGTGGAACGGGGGCTACAGCCATCGCGAGGGCAACACGGCGGCACACGTGAAAGCCAGCATGATGGGATCTTCGGTACAGGTGATCGTATCCGGCGGGGAATTGCAACTTGGCACTTGGCAAAGCCTGTTTTTTTGCGAATTTGACGGACCCCGCACCCGACAGGTGTGGATTGAAGGGACTCCAACGAAATGAGAAACAAGACACTATTGATAATGATTTTCAGCGGCGTTTGCCTGCTGTTTGCGGTTTTTTCCGGTTGCGGCGGGCGCCCCGGGGAAAAGGAATACAACAAGGCCATGGCCTCCTGGGAGGGCGGCGATCTGGTGCGGGCGCAGAGCCAGCTTGAGAAGGCCATACGCAAGCTGTCCGGCAACGAGAAGAAATCCGTGGCCAACAACCAACTGGGCATCATCCGCTGGAACCTCGGCAAGCACGGCCAGGCGATTGAAAGCTTCAGCGAATCCTGCCGCCTGGCGGAAGATCTCAGCGGAGCCAACCTGAACCTCGGCATCGCGCTCTACCACGCGGGACAGCTGGAACAGGCCAAATTCGAGTTCACCAAGATTCTGGGCGAACAACCCACCAACACGGTTGCCCAATCCTTTCTGGGACTGGTCCGCATGCAGAAGAATGACTGGCAAGGCGCCTCGAAGGAACTCACTGCGGGGCTGCGCACCAACCCGAACGATGCGGCCACACAGAATGCGCTTGCGCTTGTGGAACTCCACCTGAACCGCAACAGCGATGCCGCCGTGAAGCGCCTGAAGAAGCTGGTAGCCGCCTATCCCGAATATGCCCCGGCCGCCTACAACCTGGCGGTCATCCACGACCAATGGCTCCACAATAATAGTGCCGCGCTGGGATGGTACAAGCAGTACCTCCAAAAGACCGGAGGGGAAGGTGCGCATACGGAATTGGCCAGGCAAGCCATCATCCGGCTGAACAGAAATGTGCAGGATACTGCAGGCGCAACCCCGGAGAAACAAGCCGACCTGGAAGCGGCGGCGCAGCACATTGCCCAAGGGTCGAAGTTGCATGTAGACAAGAAATACCGCAAGGCCGTGGAACAGTATGAAAAGGCGATCAAGGCCGACCCCTCGCAAGTAACCGCGCACTACAATCTGGGCCTCTCCCTCTATGAGCTGAAGCAATACCGCGAAGCCGCCCAGGCCTGCCTGGATGCGCTCAAGCTCGATCCAAACTCCGAAGACGCCCGCTACATGCTGGCGCTTTCCTATGCCCAACAACACAAATGGGGCGACGCCAAGCGCGAAGCCAAAGCCCTGAAAAAGCTCGATGCCAAACGCGGGGAATCCCTGCTGGAATATATTTCCGATGCCCGGAATCGGTAAGCAGACAAGCTTCGAACCGCTCCGCAAAGGCGGAGTCCGCTACTGCGGACAGAACAAGGAACGTCGAAGTTCAATGTTTAGAATTCGAAGTTCAAAAACCTCCTACTTCGGCGGGAACCTCTTCAGGATTTTCGCGACCGATGCGTTGACGATTTCCGTCGTTTTTTCCGGGGAGGAACCATCGTAGGCCGAACGGCTTCCCACACCCCTCCAGATCATCTTTTCATCGGCCGGATTGACCATGTCGATGGTCAGGCACGATTGATCGTACTCGGAAACGCCCGTGTTGTAGCCCACGCCGCCATAGCGCCCGTAGCTGCCGCCACCCAGACCAAAACTGATTGAACCGGAACTCAGCTTGCGCTTGTATTCCACAAAATAGACCACCATGAAATCGGCATTGGCACGATCACCCGGTTGGAAGCCCTTGGCCGCAAGGTTTTCATTGACTGCCGCGCGGATACGCTCGTCGTGCAGGTCGTTGTCAATCCTCGGATCACCCGTTTTTGGTTGTTCGGCATGCTGCCATGCAAAAGTCTTCAAGCCGGAAAAATCGGCGGTAGTATCATAGTCCCGACTAACGGATATCGATGAACATCCCGCAAGAAATCCTGCGGACACAACCAGCAACAACAGTTTTTTCATAATCCACACTCCATTTGAATCGAGGCATTATAGGGAAAAGGGAGCAAATTCCAAGCCAGTCTGCAAATGCAGGAGGCACATTCCCCTGCGAACAAAAAAGGCCAG
>JBDLHZ010000083.1:0-8743 GCA_039715135.1 Verrucomicrobiota bacterium | reverse complement strand
CTTCACTACAAGGGCCAGCTGGTACACAAGGAGGGCGGCCGCTTCCGCTTCTGGTGCATGGGCGACAACTTCATGGTGGTTCGTGTCGATGGAAGGGTGGTGCTTGATTTCGGCAACCAATTCGCCCACGTCTGGGACGGAAAGGATTCGAAGAGAACAAGCTATCATCTAGGGCACTGGCCGGCTTGGTCGGGCCAGTGGATTGATCTGGAGCCAGGCATCCCGTTGGACATGGAGGTAGTTTTCGGCGAATATGATGGCGGGAGTTTTGCGGCCATGCTGGTGGTTGAAGAGGAAGGTGTGGACTATCCCTCCAACAGGGAGGGTGGGCCGACGCTGCCGGTGTTCAAGACCGCCGAGCTTACCCGCGACCAGGTCGATGCGATATATGCGGATCTCTACGAGAATCACTATTCCGTGACCAACGGCCCGGTTTTTTGCGACTACGATGTTTTGGGCAAGGCGGCAGGCACCGCCCCGGAAAAGCCCGCCACGTCCCACCTCCCACGTCCCACCTCCCACATTCAGGAATCCGCCCTGCGCACATGGACGTTGAAAAGCGGCAAGAGCGTGGAAGCGGAATATATAATGTTGCTAGGCGACAAGACCGTGTTGAAGACGAAGACGGGCAAGCAACTGAAGATTCCAACCCAGGAACTTTCAGATTGGGATCTTGACTATCTGGAGCTGGCAAACCCGCCTCCGCTCAAGTTGACGCTTCAAAAAGAGTTGGATCGGTTCAGGTTCAAGGCCGTGCTAAACCCCTACGAGACTCCGCCGGTCATGACCAGGATAACCCTTGGGGTGAAGATCGAAAAAGCCACCCGGAAGCCCTATGCAAGGATGTTGAAGGTGGAGCTGTTTTCCATTGCCTACGAGCGCGATGGCGACAACTATGTGCTGCTGGATCGGCAGGAGGGAACCTTTACCCTTTCGGAGGAGAACGACCAGACCCATGTTTTCTGGGGGAAAGGGGCCTACATGAGGGACTATGCGGACTATGCAGGCATCCGCCGGGGACAAAAGTTCAAGGGCCACATGATCGTGATAACCGACGAGCGCGGTGAAATCATCGCCAAGGATATTACAAACGACTGGTTTCTGGATGTCATCGAACCCCTGCGGCGATTTCCCGTGGGGAGGCATTTCGACGAGACCGGTATGCGGGTCTATCCGCCACGCGCCAAGGTTGCGACCATGTTCTGGTAAACGAAACCGTATCCGGGAATTTTCTACTCACCTTGGATGCGAAAGAACTTGTTGGTGGCATCAATCTGGAGGTAGATCGCCACATGGGTTCCCTCGGTGGCGGAATAGGAAAGATTGGTTTCCGTGAATGACCCGTCGGCATTGTCCGAGTGCGCGACCGTTCCCCAGGAACCCATCGACAGATCCGATCTGCCCTCCGGCCAGTATCTGCTCAAGACATCAGGCGCATCGACAACCATTTTGACGCTGCCGGAAATCGGCGAAATTCCCCAGATGGTTGCCGCCTCCACAGGGGAGAATGTTGCCAAGCCTTTGACTTCAATGTTGTTCAGGTAATGCAGCGAGCCATAGGCGCCGCTGTTTAGATGGATCGTGAAGGTTTTCGATGTGCCGGCTTCAACGACAACCGGGGCATCCAGACTGACGGTTCCTCCGTAGCTGGCGCCATAGGTTACGGTGGTTCCCCTTGCTGTTCCGGCTTCCTGCAGGGCGTAGATGGTCGGGGTGCCGTTGCTTCCCGTGTTAACCACGATATTGCTGACCACGACATCATGTGTGGCATCGGCGCTCACCGTAAAGCTGAAGGGCTGCACGGCCGCCGACGTATCGGAGTTCTGGTCAAAGGCCGATGGAGTGGAGGAAGAGGCTGCTCTTCGCAGGAACATGACTTGGTCGCCGGAGTTGTTGCCAAAGGAAAATCCGTCATATCCGTCGGTTGGCGGAAGATTGTTGAATCCTCCAAAGTCGAACCGGGTGGTGGTGTTGGTGCCGAACTGCGACAACATCACGCCAGTGGCCTCGTTGGTTGCCCCCATCGCCACCGGCATTCGTTGCGCCACCGTGCCGGAACCCGTGTCGTTGAACGTGTATTGGCCGAGCAGATCGTAATCCAGGATTGTGACGGATTGGTTGTTTGCGTAGACCGGCGGTCGGGCAGGATCAAGGAAGCGACATCCCGCAATGGAGAGCTGGTTGATGCCCGAAAATTGCGCGGTCCCATATATGTCGCAGTTTTCCAGCATGGCGCTGTCGATCAACCTAGGGTTGGAAAAGTCGGTTGCGCCGCTCTCGTAGTCGTTAATGATCAGGCACAAGTCGTCGTTTCCGGAACCTCGGCGGATAACGGAGTCGCGAACGACCACCTGCTCCGGGCCGGGGCCTTCGAGGTCGTTGCCGTAGAACCAGGCCAGTGCGGTGATATCGCAGTCTTCCAGCGTCACGGAATTCTGGAAACGGCAGGCTTGGCGGATGGTGCAGTTGCGCAGCGTTGTATCCGGATTGGTAAAGTCCGGTTGCCAGATAACATGGTTGGCGTCCAGCCCGCCGCTGAGCGGCTGATCCAGCCACACCTCGGTTTGCGGGGCATGGCCGGGAATCCCGGATGGAATTTCCTGCAAACTGGTCACTTGGGCCCGCCCGGCAATCCGTCCGTTGATCCGGTCGGCAGCCACAAGTTCATGGCCGACCTGCAGGGGGATATGCTCTAGCACGAATTGCTGCCGAAGCAGTAAGTGGGTCGGGCTATAGGCGATTTCGAGCCTTTTGGAATGCGTCGAAATGTTGAAGGCATCGTCGCCGGTGGCTTCGATATGGCACCCATCGAATAGAATCGATGCCGAATTGCCTTTAACATGGAAGGCGTCGCGCCACGAGGCCAGATAGCGGGCGCTTCCGGGTTTCGGCCGGACATGGGCATTTGTGAAGTTCACTTCCCCGGAGTTCCGATAGATCGCGTTGGCCATCCAAGGTGCCGACCACACTTCAACAGTATCAAGGGTTGCATTGTGGTTGCCGTCGATGTCGAACACGGCCCCCGGCCCCATGCGGCCGGCAATGCCGGGTATGGGAACGCAGACAATGGTTCCCGCAGGTAGGCCGGCCACGAAGGTGTCCGGACCGGCCGGGCCGTCATCGTGCTCGACCGCCCAGATTCCATTGGAGGTACTGACATATTGTGTCCAATAGTGGTGGGGCTTCAGGCCATAGGCCCCGTCGGTCCAGATGAAGGAATAGAATGCCTGCTGGTCGTCGTTGGTTACGGGGCCGCCGCTGATAACCTGCTCCATGCCGGGGTCGGGATCCACATAGATGCGGCTGCCGTCCGGTTCGGCTGAAACAAGCGTGCCTTGGGCGAACGGCAACGGATCGAAATCGATGTTGAGGTTCCGCGCCGTCACGTTCGAGGAACCCTGTGCGGAGAGGAAACGCAGGGCGGGGTCGAGGATGAAGGTGGAGCCGCCGCCTTCGATCTCAAGTCCCGGCGAGTTGGTGAAGGCAAATAAATAGTCTTCGGGGTAGGTTTCCACGCGGATTGTGCTGTTCGTGGGGAATACGAATTGAACGGCGTCCGGTACGGCCCGTCCGGCGGCAACCATCGATGCGATGGCCGGCCCGTCGTTCGTCAATCCGTCACCGACCAGTCCATGGTTTACCGCGTAAACAACGCTAGTGGAGGCGTTGGCGGTCGTTGCAACGCAGATGCCCAGAGCAACAAGCAATACGGTAGGTATGGATGCTTTTCCCATTCTTTTTCCTGTTTCCAATCTTGGTATACCATAACCGATTGGACACGATATATGCACGTATAATTCAACCAATATCCACCAAAAACCAACCATCCATTGTCTCACTTTGCAAAAAGTATCTGGAAGACATCCAACGGTTCGATCAGGTTTTCCTTGCCCCACATGGGGCGAAGGACGATCGGTTTCCCATCGACGGTTCTTGTTTCGTAGCGGCCGTGGTCGATATGGGCTGGCTCCGCATTGCGGGGAATGTTGATTTCTTCCGGATCCGCCTCCGCGTCTTCGAGAACCGAGTGGACGCCCAGCATCATCGGGCCGTGGCGGAACGAGAAATGATCCTTCGAATTGCCGGCGCAGGCATTGCCATCCGAAACATGGAGTTTGATTTCCGTGTCAAACACGATCACGTCGCCCGCCTCCAGATCGGTTTCCACGCAGACGAATCCATTTTCATGTGTGCCGGCGATTTCGCTGTCGTTAAGCAGCACTTTGGATGCCGCTCCGGAAGTCCACTCTTCCGGGGCGAAAAGCCTTAGTTTTACTGTGCCGGCGCTGTTTTCCAATACCCGGAGCAGGATTTTCCCGCTGAATGGATAGTCCGCTGTTTCGTGCAGTTTCAGCGCGCCGTCCCGCAGTTCCAATTCCGCCTTGCAGGTGTGGAAATAGGGAAGGGTAACGGTGTTGCCATCGGTGTAGAACGAATACATGGCCGCGCGTGCGAGTCCGTCGCCGCCGCGCATGTTGCAGCACCAGTATACCTCGTAGGTAAGCGACCTCGCAAATACCATGGTCTTGCCGGACTTCGCTCTTGCACCGACGCACTGGTCGGTTCCGAAGGCTCCGTTGCCGCGTTCAGCGTGGGCGATGGCGTTGTAGAGAATATGATGGGCATCCCGCAAATACTTTTCCTTCCCGGTGATCTCCCAAAGCTCCTGCGCGACAATGAATGAATCGACAATGGCGCAGGGTTCCGTCCAAAGCGGCAAACCGAACCAGTTGTAGTTGGCATAGTGCCCGGTCCATGCCGAAGCTTTGTAGAGATCAAAGGCTTCGACAGCCCTCTGCAGACAGTGCTGCGCCCCGGTGATGCGGTGCCAGCGCAGAATCCCGCGGATGCCGGAGAGGGTGGCATGCGTCTGCACGTGCAGTTTTTCGAGGGGAAGGGATCCAAAGGAGTCGATCATCGCTTCGATGAGCGGTTTCAGGTTTTCCTGTTCCAACAGCTCGTATGCAGCGGTTGCACCGTCAAGCGCAATGAAGGCGCATCCAATATCCGGCACCGTGGAATGGCCGCCACACTCCGATCCGTCATCGAGCCGAAGCATGTTGGGATCTTCGTTTTGCGACAGCATCCAATTCGGGTTGTCGTGACGCGCATTTTTCTCTATGGGATAGTTTCGGTAGTTTTCGGTCTGGGGAACATAGAGGCCATCCACAATGCCTTTAAGGATCGTTATGGCCTTTTCCGCCTGTCCGGGCTCGGATGCCTTTATCCAGCCATGGTATTCCACCAGCCCGCGAATCATCCAGCTATGGCCCGACATGGACTGTTCATTGGCAACTCCCTCGTCGTAGACCGGGCCAAGGTAGCCTTTTTCGTTTAGTCGTTCAGGGAGGCGCTCGAGGATTTCGTCCAGGAAGGCGGGCGTGCGCCCGGTGCTTTGCGCATGCATTGCCAACGCAAGTATCGTCCGGCCCTCCCAGTCCGCCGGCCAGGCATGCTGGCCCATGTCGAAAATGGTTTCAGGCCAGTATCGTGCAGTTTCAAGTCGCGCATAGTTGAGGTTTGCCCGCATGGCCAGTTCGCCATGCATGGTCAGCTTGTTCAAATTGATCGGTTCCATTACACGCGTTCCTTTAAACTTCAACCACAAGGGAATCATTCCATTCCAAATCATTTTGTCGAAATCACATTGCCCGTGGCCATGCGGGAGTGGCTGTAAGAAATAAACCAATTATCCAGATAAATCACCCACGCACTTGTGCCCTGTATGGGCTTTTCGGTGACAAAGCCGTGAAACGACGGATATTTTTCGGGTTTGCAGGGCAATCTCCCGATGTTCCCGATGGTGTTTTTTCCTATTAATTGGTTGTCGGCTACTAGACCAAAGTTTGGCCGAAAGAGTATCTATTGAAACATGCCGTATAGGTAGATCGAATCTACCTTGCCGGATGCAGCAGTTAATAACATGGCTGAAGGCCAAAAGGAGGAGGTAGTGAATAGAATGAAAAAGATAGGTTGTGCATTATCGTTGGCTCTGCTTGCCCTGGTGACCGCGAACGCCGCGTTGCTGGGCGAATACACGTTCAACGATATAGGCGTTGACGGCCAGACGGAAGCAGAACGGATAGGGATAGCGCTGAGCCCCTCTTCCGAGGCTGCCGGTGCGAGCCTTTCCGTTCTTGGAACCAACACAATCCAACAGTTGGACTTTATGGGATTAAACAATCTCTGTTGGCCGAATGTTAATGACTCCTTCTCCTTTGGCAATAACATAGGTCAGGCTGTGATGTTTTTCCATCGGGCCGATGAGGCGGACCCGCTCACCCCAACGGCCTGGGGCCCGGGTGGCGAAACAACAGCAATGCATTCTCCGTTGAGTTTTACAGTGAGGGCGGATGCTTCCCATACCATAACCGTTTCAAATATTGTTGTTGGCACTACGGGCGCGACTGGGTCTGCAGCTTTGTGGACTCTTCAGGAAGAGAATGCAGCCCAGGGCACTTTTGTTGTACTTCCCGGATCTCCGGGGTATGAGACGGTAAGCCTGTCTAACGCCGTCGTCATCGCGGCAGGAGCGGCAAAGACATTTACCATATCGATGGATAGCTATGTCCACGGCGCGGTACAGTATGTTGATTATATTCAAGTTCACGGGTCGATTGCGGCTGGCACGGCGTCTACGATCGGCGAATACACGTTCAACGACACCGGTTCGGGCACGGAGGCGGAACGGATGCTGGTGGCAATGGGGGCGACCAACGAGACCAGCGGTGTGACATTGTCGCAACTTGGCACCAATACCACGTACGCCCTGGAGTTTGGCGGGTTCAACAACACTGTACCCAATCCGGCGACCGACGCGTTCTCGTTCCTTAATGCCGGTGGCGAGGATATCCTGGGCATGCGCCGCGCCGATAGCGGGGTTGGATCCGCATTCGACCAGCAGAGCGACACCTCGGCTGCGGTGCAACCGTTGAACTTTACCGTATATGCCGGTCCAACGAATAACGTTGCCGTGCATAGCATCGAGGTTGGCGCTTTTGGGGACAACAACATCTTCGCCGTGCAGGAAGCCGGAGCGGCGAGAGGGCCTGTTGTATACGCCACCAACAGCACATCCCTTGTCGACTACACCATGCATTTGGCGTCGCCCGTCGTTGTTCCCGCCGGAACCTCCAAGGCCTTCACGATCTACATGAACAGCGGTTCGTTCAGTTCCGAGCATTGGATCGACAATATCAAGCTTCAAGGAACAACTGCGGTTGCGGATGTTTTTTTGGCGGCAACCATCATTGATGTTTCAGTGGTGTCCGGCAGTGTCGTCAAGATGGTTGTCGGTGTGCCCGGCGATGCCGACAGATATTGGCCGGTATATGAGACGGATTTGGTGTTGGGCGGTTCCTGGACGAACCGAATCGCGCACTCGGACAATGCGGGCGGCCCGTTCACTACAATCACCAACCTGTCGCATTCCAGCCCCAGTGGAGGCAATGTGGAGATCTACCTCGAGGCGGATGTAGACGAGAAATTCTTCCGTGTCCAAGGCGAATAAATGCGGGGCGTGGATCAAGTGGCGGAGCCGCAAGGCTCCGCTGGAGTTCGTGAAATGCCAAGGGGGCATGGGGTTCCCTTGGAAAAACAAAAAGGAGAAATAAGATGAAGACAAAAACAATCATAGCCTTGGTCGTAGCTCTTTCGACCGTGGCTGCACATGCCGCGTTGATCGGTGAATACACGTTCAACGATATAGGCGTAGACGGTCAGACGTTGCAAGAACGGATAGATATAGCACTGAGCCCCTCTTCCGAGGCCGCCGGTGCGACCCTTTCCGGGCTTGGCTTCAATGTAGCCCAAACACTGGATTTCCTGGGGCTAAACAACCTCGCTTGGCCGAACCTTAATGACGCATACTCCTTTGGCGGAGCAGGCGGTGGGCAAGTGATGTTTTTCCATCGGGCGGAAGCTGGAGCCGCCGGAACAGCATGGGGAGCAGGTGGTTCCACCGACGCGGGCTATACCCCGTTGAGCTTTACGCTTACGGCCGGTGCTGGATATTCCATATCTGTAGATAGCATCACCTTGGGGTCCCAAGGCGCACAGGGTTCCGCTGCCTTATGGGCTCTCCAGGAAGAAAATGCCGCTCAAGGTGCTTTTGTTCAGGATGCCGGGGCGCCGGGATTCACCACAGTGAATCTAGCCGCTCCTGTTGCCATAGCGGCAGGAACATCAAAGACGTTTACCATATCCATCAACAGCTATGTCCATGCCGCGGATACTTTCCTCGACAACGTTGCTGTTAACGGGTCTGTTATTCCCGAACCCGCTACAATTGGGTTGATGGGACTTGCGGGAGTTGCCTTGATTGGATTGCGCCGCCTCCACGCGTAGGCAAGGCTCCAAATTATCGTATCGCCACGGGACTTGCCCTAAAAAGCAAGTCCCGTGTTTTTTTGATAATCCCTCGAATCTAGTTAAATAGGCAAGACAGGATACGACCAAACCTTTGCGCGGTATGAAGCGATTTTTTAAGAAAAGACATAAAGTGGTCAAGGGAATGTCCAGCGCAGTGCTGCTGAGCATCGCGATCCACGCCGCGCTCTTTTTCCTTGCCGGGATGCTGGTGGTCTTCACGGTGGTGAAGAAGAAGGAGATCGAGTTCGAGCCGCCCAAGGCGGTCGAGCGGCCAAAGATGAAGCTCAAGAAGCCGAAGCCGAAGATCAAGAAATCCTCCCGGCCCAAGAAGGCTCAGCACATCCTGGCCAAGGTCAACCCCGTCAATATGCCG
>JBDLHZ010000082.1:0-8773 GCA_039715135.1 Verrucomicrobiota bacterium | reverse complement strand
GTTTTTCGAGTAGGGTCTATGCTGGTTAACGGATAGACTTGCTACGGAACCGGGCTATAATACGCTCTGTTTATCGGGGCACCCGTTTTCGTGATCCTGCTTCGTATAAAGCCTCGTAGGACAAGTTGAGTGATTTAAGGATCGGTCTGGTCTGCCCGATCCGTTTGTTGAGACCATGGAAAAACAAAAACACAAGATGCCATGCCCGGGAATGGGTTTTCTGCTCCGGCGGATTCTCGATCCGGATTCCGCGCCGGACAGCCGCGAGAACCGGACGCGGATCGGGATGCTCGAAGGGTGGGTGAGCACGGCGATGAGTCTGGTGCTCTGCGTTGCGAAGGGCTGGCTTGGGCTGGTTTCGGGCAGTGTGTCGCTGCTGGCTGATGCGATCAACAACCTGACGGACATGGGCAGCAGCCTGGTGGTTGCCCTGGGTTTCCAGTGGTCGCGCAAGCCGAGCGACGAGGAGCATCCCTTCGGGCATGGACGAATCGAGGCGGTGGCGACGCTGGTGCTGTCGATCGCGTTGCTGCTGGTGGGGATCGAGGTGGCAAGATCGGGAGTAGCCCGGTTGCTCGATCCGTATCCGGTCAATGCGCCGGGATGGCTGTTGGTTGCCGTGGGAATCACGGTTGTGCTCAAGGTTTGGCTGGCGGTGTTTGCGCGCAGCCTAGCCCGGATTTCGAAATCACATGTGCTGGAGGCCGATGCGTGGAACCATACGTTCGATGTTGCCAGTACCTTGCTGGTGGTGGTGGCGCTGATTGGTTCGCGCTTGGGATGGGCGGCGCTGGATGGCTGGACGGCCATTGTCGTGGCGGTCTTTATTTTCGTTACGGGAATCAAATATGCCCGCGAGGCCATCGATATCCTGCTGGGAAAGAAGCCCGAGCCCGAAGAGGTGGATGCGATTCATCGCATCGTCGATGAGGTGGACGGCGTGTTGGGGGTTCATGAAATCATGGTTCACCAATATGGCGATGTGAAAATGGTTTCGTTCCATATCGAGGTGGCCGCCAACCTGACGGTGATCGATGCGCACCATATCGCCGAAGTGGCCGAGCATGCGGTGGAGAAGCAAATGGAGTGGAGGGCGGTGGCGCACGTCGATCCAGTGGATCGCTCGCATCCGCTCTTCGAGGAACTGCACCGGGCCTTGATTCACCATGTCCAAGTCGACCCCGATTTGACCGACTTCCATGACCTGCGAGCGGAGGGGGATGAACCGCCTTATGGAATATCGTTCGATCTGGTGACGGGCATGGATACGCAGCGGGGCCGATACAATGCGGTTTATGAGCGGATTTTAAAGGTGGTTGCGGATAATTTCGGCGATCGGGTGGCGCGGGCGGAGATCGGCATCGAAGCGCCGGTGGATAGCGCGCCGATGGTGCGTAGGCGGTTCAACATCGATCTGGCAGCGGGAAAATGATGCGACTGCGTATTTGCGTCCGGTTTGATTGCTGTTATTATTGCCAAAACCAAAGAAGTTTCAATTAATGCAAGAGGAGGAGTGTATGGCGGGTTTTCCGGGAAACACTGAATGGGTGGCGGAGCTGATCCCTGATGTTGCGGCCAAGGCAGCTCCGTTCACCGTGGATACCGAAGAGGTGGACGACGAGCTTATCGAGGTTTTCGTTGATGAAATCCGTCGCTTGACCGGCGAGCTTCAAGATGGGCTTGCCCAGGGTAGCGACGAAATGGTTCGCGTGGCCTCGCATTCGATCAAGGGCATGGGCGGCACCATGGGGTTGCCGGAAATTTCGGTGCTGGGCCTGGAAATCGAAAACATGGCCAAGGAGGAGCGGCTGTCCGATGCCAAACCGCTTGTCGATGCGCTGGCCGGCTGGCTGGCGACCTTTTCCTAGTACACCGTCGGCCTTTATTTGACGGGTTAATGTAAATATCGTCCTCGTTCTCGTCCTTCCTTCTCGTCCTCGGAAGAACGGATCGAGGATCCGCCGGGCGGGACAAGCGAGAACGAGTTCGAAGGACGAGGACGACAATACAAGACTGAGAGCATGCTAGGAGAATGGATGCCCACTGTTGAACAGGAACCTGCCACAAGGAAAGCAACCTCCCGGTTGCTCCAGCGCCTTTCGGGGCGTGTGCTGGTGGTGGATGACGAACTGCCCAACCGCCTCTACCTGCGCAAGCTGCTGGAAGCGCGCGAGTGCGAGGTGTTCGATGCCGCCGGCGGGGCGGCTGCAATCGATATTGCATTGAAGCGGCAACCCGATTTGATCCTGGTGGATATCATCATGCCGGAAATGGATGGATTCGAGTTGTGCGGCAGGCTCCGCGACGAAGTGCGCACCCGCCATATCCCGGTCATCATGGTGACGGCAAAATCGAAGATCGAAGACATTGAAACGGGCTTCGAATTGGGTGCGATGGACTATATCCGCAAGCCGTTCAATCCGCGCGAACTGATGCTGCGCGTTGGCAACGCGCTGGCTTTGAAGCAGAGCAACGACGCGCTGACGATCTGGAACAAGCGGGTCTCTCGCGATCTGGAGCTTGCGGGAGCCATCCAGCGCTCGCTCTTTTCCGATGTCCCCCATTTTTCGCGCCGCTTCGAGGTGCGCATTGCCTACCGCACTTGCATGGATGTCGGTGGCGATGCCTTCGACATTATTTCGCTGCCTGACGGCAAGCATTGCATCTATGTGGCCGATGTCTCCGGGCACGGCGTGGCTCCCGCGATGATTTCCTCCTTGCTTAAGGCCACGGCCAGCGAGATGATCCACCGCTATGCCGAACAGGGTCCTGCGGCCATTTGCAATGCGCTGAACATGGTGATCCGGCAGCGTATCGACAATCCCTCCTATTTCGCGACCTTGTTCGTGGCGATGCACAACCCCGAAACACTGGAATGGCGCTGCATGAATTGCGGGCATCCCAATCCCGTCTCCATACGCACCGGCGCGGCGGTCGATTCCTCCATGTTCAGCGAGGGCGGCGGCACGCCGATTGGGTTTCCCTTCGGCGACGAAAACCCCTATTCGGAGGCCGATGAGGTTCACTTCAAGGACGAGGGCGACACATTCATACTGCTTTATACCGACGGCCTTACCGAAGCGCGGCATGCCGCCTCCGGGGAGGAGTGCGGCCAGCAGGTCGAGGCGTTCTATGAACAGGTCGTACAGGATCCAGCCACACCCGATAAATCCGCGGCACTGCTCGATGCACTGGAGTCCGATGGCTATCAATTGGGCGGAGACGATTGCACGGCGATTTCGATCCATATACTTGATCCGCAAAAGGTCGTGATCGAACAAACAGTGTTGCGCAATATCTACCTGGTCTCCGAAGTGGCCAAGCAGTGCGAGGTGGCGGTGGCGGCGCAGGGAATCTCGCGCGATACGGCCGGGCTGGTGCGCTTGCTGGTGATGGAGCTCGGCGCAAACCTGGTCGAGCATGGCGGCTTGGGCGAAGAGGATTCCTTCTGGCTGCAAGTGCGGGTGGATAGAGGCGTTTGCCAGTTGGTGCTGGTGGACGAGGGGGCGGAATGGGATCTGAAGGAAGCCCTGGGCTACGAACTGGACGAGGCGTATATGGGGGAACGTGGCCGCGGGCTGGCTATCACCAACGCGATTTCCGACCGGATCGAGCGCTATCGGGTGAACGATGAAAACATGACCTATTGCACGATTATCGATCAGGAGGGCACATGAAGGAATCAATCTACCAAGCCCGGCGCGAGTTGTTCGAAACCATGGACATTCCCGTGACGAAGGCGGATGTCACCATCCTGAAATGGAAGCAGCGTTCACGGCTGGCATTTTGGGAGACCGGTCTGCGCAGCCTGCTTGTGATCAAGCGTGTAGTGGATGTTGCCGTTAGCCTCATCGCCTTGGTATTGCTGATGCCGATGTTTCTGGTGGTGGCGGTTTGCATCTTGGTTGACGATGGCTTCCCGGTTTTGCTGATGCAAAAGCGCGTTGGACTATATGGCCGGGAATTCAAGCTGCACAAGTTTCGCTCGATGTGCCGCGATGCGGAAAAGATGAAGGATGGGCTGCTCGATCAAAACGAATCGGGCGATGGTGTGATCTTCAAGATGAAAAACGATCCGCGGATCACGCGCGTTGGCCAGTACCTCCGCCGGTTTAGCATCGATGAAACCCCCCAGTTCCTCAATGTGCTCGTTGGGGATCTCTCATTGGTCGGCCCCCGTCCGCCGATTCCGGAAGAGGTGGCGAAATATGCCCTTTCCGACCGGAAGCGCCTGCACGTAAAGCCGGGATTGACCTGCCTTTGGCAGATCCAGGGGCGCTCGGAAATCCCCTTTGACAAGCTGGTGAGCCTCGATATGCAGTACATCCGCAGCCAGAGCATTCTGAAGGACATTGTTATAATAATCAAAACGATCCCCGCCATCCTGTTTGGCCGGGGGGCGTACTAAGGAGTAGAAGATGGTAGTTACCTGTTCAAAAGAGCAAGGCATCGGCGTCATCCAAGTGAGCCATACGTTAACGGCCGCAACCGTGGATACCTTTCGCGAACAGCTTGCCGGTTGGCAGGCGGCCGAGCCGGACGTGAAGAACTTTGTTGTCGACCTCAAACAGGTCGATTTCATGGACAGCGCCGGGCTAGGCACATTGATCGCCGTGCTCAAGCGGATCACGGAACGGGGTGGCGATATGAAAATCGCCTGCCTGCAGAAGAAGCCTCGCATGGTGTTCGAAATCACCCGGGCCTACAAGGTGTTTGAAATCTACGACACCGTCGACGAAGCCTTGAAAAAATTCAACTGAGCACTCGTTTGGATTGTTCATGAAAGCCGTATTCTATACTGCCGAAGCCCTGTCTTGGGCCGAAGACCTGGGCGATGCGCCCTGGCCGCTGTTGCCGGTGGCCAATCGACCGCTGCTGGATTACTGGCTTGAAACTTGCGCCGAGTTGGGGATTGGCCGTGTGCAGGTCATCCTGGGCGAAGGTGCGGAGCAGATCGAGGAATTTGCCGAAACGGGTTCCCGTTGGGGTGTGGAGATCCAGTACAGCTTTGCGCGTACCAGCGAGCAGCCACTGGACTATCTAAAGGCGACTGCCGACCGTTGGAGCGATGGGCTGCTGTTCGTCGGCGGGGCATTCTTCCTGCGTCGCCGGCAGGCCTACAGGCCAGCGGGGTTTAAATCCCTGGATGCCTGCACCCATATGTCCGGGGACAGAATCCTGTTCCTTTTCGGCAAGACCGGCGACGAGGTGGAGGCGTTGCTGGATGGGCGGCTGGATTCCGGCCGCGGGTTGGAGCAGATCCATATCCACCCCTATGACATCGATAGCATCCCGACCTATTTTGAGCTCAATATGAAAATGGTGGCTGGCGAGTTTTCGCGCTACCTCACCGCCGGGTTTTCCGATGCGAATCGTAGCTCGGTCGGCTATAACGTGCTAACCCCGCCCTCGGCGCATCTCCGCCCTCCGCTTATTATCGGCAACGATTGCAGCTTTGGCGCCATGACCACGGTCGGCCCCAAGGTGGTGGTGGCCGACCACGTCATTGTCGACTCGCATACCCGGCTTTCCAACTGCCTGATTCTCCGGGACACCTATATCGGGCAAAACCTCGAAATCGAAAACAAGATTGTTTCCGGCAACCGCTTGGTCAGTGCGAAGGACGGCACGGCCATCGAAATCGACGATTCATGGCTCGTTGCCCGCAACCGACCCGAGATGCGGACGGAGGATCTGGTGCGATACACCATCCTTTGGTTCTTGGCGCTCGGCGTGGGCATCGTGCAAGTGGTTCCGTTCTGCATTCTTTATCCCCTGGTGCGGGCGACCCGCATCGGTACATATCACCGGGAAATATTCCATGACCCGCGAACCGGGTTTGTCAAACTACCCGTCTTCAAAAAGCTTGAAAACCGGAAGTCGGTAGTCTACCGCCTGTTTCGCGCGGCCACGCTCGACCGGTTTCCACGGCTTTTGCTGGCCTTGCGAGGTCGCCTGTTTGTTTGTGGCCAGCCCCCGATGCGCCATCCGGACGATGATGAAATCATCAAGCAACTGCCGCAGTACTACCCGGCGGTCTTTTCCTACGCGGACTATTCCATGGATAGCGACCGGCTCATGGATTCGCTATGGTATGCCCACATCCGCTCGCTTTTCGAGGATGTAAAGATTTTGATTAAATCCCTTCTGTACCGGTTCTTCCGGGCAGGCAGCAGGTAGCCCACCCGAAAGCGGTCGCGATGTCCAGACGTTGGAAGCTCAAGGCAATAGATGAACAGATTGTGCGCGAAACCGCCGAGTGCGCCGGCCTGCCCATACCTCTCGCGCGAGCGCTCGCCTTGCGCGGCCACCGTGCGCCGGATGAAATCGAGGACTTCCTTGATCCGCGCCTTGCCGGGCTGTCCGACCCCTTTCTGCTTCCCGATATGCCGGAGGCGGTTTCCCGGATTTGGAAAGCCATCGATGCTGGCGAAACCATCACCGTTTTTGGTGACTACGACGTGGACGGAGTCACAGCCGCCGCCTTGCTTACCCGCGTTCTTGCCGCGCTTGGCGCTCCTGTGAAACCCTTCATTCCCGACCGGCTCGACGAAGGCTACGGCCTTTCGCTAGAGGCACTTGGTCGTTGCCTCGAAGAGCACGACCCCGCGCTTGTCATCACCGTCGATTGCGGAACCAACTCTGCTGACAGCATCGCCCATGCACAGGTCCAGGGGATTGATGTCATCGTGACCGACCACCACGAGCCGGAAGGACAACCCACCGCCTTCGCGCTCATCAACCCGAAGCTAGTACAGCGCCAGTGTTTATCTGACGGGTTGAGCGAATATCGTCCTCGCTTCTCCCGCCATAGCTCGGGAGCGACGGCGGATCCCTCGTCCGCGGGGAACGGATCGAGGACGAGTTCGACGGACGAGGACGATGTTAATCGGCAGTTTAAAGCTGACAGCGTACTAGGCTCTCTTCCGGAGTTGGAAAACCTGTCCGGCGTAGGTATCGCTTTCAAGCTGGCGCATGCGCTTCTTAAAGTTGGTCGGGAGGCGGGTAGGGGGGTTGCGGAAAACGTTGATCTTCGCGATTATCTCGATCTTGCCGCGCTCGGTACCGTCGCGGACATTGTGCCGTTGACCGGGGAGAACCGGATCATTGTAAGGCACGGGTTGGCCGCGCTCGATGCAACGAAATGGGAGGGTCTTCGTGCGCTCAAGGCCGCCTCGGGAATGCGCGGCAAGGCCGATACCTACCATCTTGGCTTCCAGCTCGGCCCGCGCATCAACGCCGCCGGGCGCATCGGACAGCCCATGCAGGCGCTGCGCCTGCTGACGACCGAAGATCCCGCCGAGGCGCGGGAAATCGCCAATCTTCTCAACCGCACCAATCTGGAGCGCCGCAAGCTGGAGCGCGACATGGCCGATGAGGCCTTTGCCGAAATCGACGCCTATTTTAATCCGGAAAAGAATTTTGGATTGGTGGTAGCGCACGAGGGTTGGCATCCCGGCGTGGTCGGCATTGTGGCCTCGCGCGTTTCGCGCCACTACAACCGCCCGGCGATCGTGATGGGTATCGACAAAGAGGGCAATGCACGCGGCTCGTGCCGCAGCATCGACGAGTTCGATGTGCTCGAAGGGTTGCGTGCTTGCGACCAGCACCTGATCAAATACGGAGGCCACAAGATGGCTGCCGGAGTGGAGCTTTCTGTCGAAGCCCTGAAGGCGTTTAAATCCGCGTTCAACGCTATTGCATCGTCCAGGCTGGAGGCACTCGACCTTGCGCCGGTACAGCATATCGATGCCGAGGTTTTGGGCGATAATCTGGATTGGAAATTCTTTGAACAGCTCAAGCGACTGCACCCATTTGGGCAGGACAACCCCGAGCCGGTCTGGGCCATGCACGGCATCGAACTCCCGGGCAAGCCGCGCGTGGTGGGGCAAAACCACTTAAAGCTTTCGGTTGCCTCGGGCGGGCGGAAGCTGGAAGCGATCGCCTTTAACTATCCGCTGGAGCAGTTGCCGGACGGGAGGCTGGACATCGCCTTCACCCTCAAGGAAAACAACTGGAACGGCAACACCGGCCTGCAACTGCAGATCAAGGACATCCGCCCCGCAACCTCGGGTCAACTTAAAAACCAAACCAAGGAGGAAAAATGCTGAAGGGAATCGATCCAATCATTAACCCCGAACTGTTGAAGATTCTGGCCGAAATGGGGCATGGCGATGAAATCGTCCTTGCCGACGCCCACTTTCCCGGCCACACCTTCTGCCCGAAGAATGTGCTACGCGGCGACGGCCTGCAGATTCCTGATCTACTTGAGGGCATCATCCCGCTGTTTGAGCTGGACAGCTATGCCGACCCGCTGATCATGATGGCGCCGGTCGAGGGCGACGAGCTGGATCCGCAGGTGGAGGCCGGCTACATGGCTGCTATCCGCAAGTCGGCACCCGACGCCCCCGGCGTCATCCGCATCGGCCGGTTCGAATTCTACGACCGTGCTGAAAAGGCTTTCGCCTGCGTGGTGACCGGCACCACCGCCAAGTATGGAAACATTATCCTGAAGAAAGGCGTAACGCCTCTTTGATGAATGGATGGCGGGTCTAGTTTTCCAGTTCCAGGAAATCCTGGCAAACCCCGTTGTTGTCCAGCATCCACTGGAGCCGCTTGCAAAACCTCGGCCAAACCCGTGAGGGTGTAGCGCGTGCTTCCATTCCGATGGAGTACGCCTCGTTCAGGCAGAACACGTTGCGCGGAAAGCGCGCTCCCGCAGACGGGAAGCACGCACCACACCAGTAAGGGGTTTTGCAAGTGGCTCCAGTAG
>JBDLHZ010000081.1:0-8846 GCA_039715135.1 Verrucomicrobiota bacterium | reverse complement strand
CTCACGTGGCCCGCAGACGGGAAGCACGCGCTACACCGACTTGTGGGTTTGTATATGGTTTACAAAATAGCTTAGGTTGACGCGCATGCGAAGTTTCGGGGCGCACTCCGAAGGAATTATTCCCCGATAATCTTAACCAGCGCGCGCTTGCGGCGCTTGCCGTCGAGCTCGTAGTAGAAGATCGATTCCCATGGGCCGAAGTCGAGCTGGCCGTTGGTGATGGCCACCACTACCTCGCGCCCCATCACCGTGCGCTTGAGGTGGGCGTCGGCGTTGTCCTCGTAGCCGTTGTGGGCATATTGCGAATAGGGTTTTTCGGGAGCCAGCTTTTCGAGCCATTTTTCGTAGTCGGAGTGCAGGCCGCCTTCGTTGTCGTTGATGAATACCGATGCGGTGATGTGCATGGCATTCACGAGGCAAAGCCCCTCCTGGATACCCGACTCGCGCAGGCACTCCTCGATTTGCGGCGTAATGTGGATGATCTGCCGGCGTCTCGGTGCCTCGAACCAAAGCTCTTTCCTGTACGATTTCATAATTTCTCCATTTCTGCTTTTTTGGAAACCACGAAATACACGAATCACACGAAAAACAGATCCGAAGCACTCTTTCGTGTATTTGGTGTATTTCGTGGTTAAAAACTCTCCAGCGGAACCAAGACTTGGTTCAGGTACAATTGCTTAACCAATTCACAATCGAGGCGGTGTCCGGCCTTGTACGACTTGATCTTCCCGACAAACAGGCCGTCCGGAATCAGGGCGAGCGCCGCGAACATGTCGAGCACGGCACGGTGCCATGCCGCCTCCAGCGCCTTGCCTTCGTGGAGCAGGCGCGGTTCATTGACGTAGCGTTTCTTCCCGGCGATCGATACATTTTTCCGGTTGTAGCCGAGGTTGCGAACATCGGCAAAGATACGTCCGATGGTGGCGCAATAGATCACCTTGGCCAACGACGTATTGGTGCGGGCGACCGAAGCCATCTTTGTGAGCTCCGCAGATAGCGGAAAGATTATGCGCTGCTGCCCGATGGCTGTCTGGAAGCTAAGCGCGCAATCAACCAGCAACTGCGGGTTGTCCGGATCGTCCGGCGGCGCAAGCGTCATGAAATCGCCATAGGTTCCGCCAACGGTCACCGGCTCCTTGACGGTTACATACCGCACCGGCCTGTCCAGCGTGGCCGTGCCGCATTTTTCCAGCGCCTCGACTATGTCGAGACTACCCCGTTCAAACAACGGCGGGTCGCCGGAATCGAGATTGATCGTCAGGTTGTCGATGCCCATGCCCATCCGCAGCGAAACCAGATGCTCCACCATGCGGACATAGTTGTGCGGGTTGCCACTGCGTAAGACAATGTTGCTGACGATCTGCCCGGTCGTCCAGACATTGGAGATTCCGACGCGGATCGGCAACGATCCCGGAAGGTCGGTACGGTTGAGCCACCACCCATCCCGATAGCTTGGCTCGAAAGCAATGGTGCGCGTTGCCTTCCCCATGAAAGTACCGGGACCCGAAATCGAAGCGGACCCCACCAGGGTGGTCTGCTTGCGGCGCAACGGCTCCACCGGGCGATCACTCAGGTCCCAATCGACCGGTTGATCGTTCATCCGTATGTACGAGGCCTTGATCGCCTCGTCGTCGCCCATCAAAATTCTACCTGGATCGGTCATAAATGCACCTGTTCTGCTTTGAACTGCTTGGTTGAATGGCATACATTTAGTTTTTTCGTTCAAGCAACGCAACCAAAACCAAAGGGACTCTGCTTGAAAAACAGCAAGGTAATCCGATCGGCGGGGGTGGTCGGCAGCTTCACGTTGCTCAGCCGCGGGCTGGGCATGGTGCGCGACATTGTCATCGCCTACCACTTTGGCACCTCGCTGCTGGCCTCGGCCTTTTTCGTGGCCTTTACGATTCCCAACCTCTTCCGCCGCCTGTTTGGCGAAGGAGCCCTCTCGGCCGCCTTCATTCCCGTATTGATCGAAACGCGCACCCAGGAGGGCGACAAGGCCGCGTGGGCGATGGCCTCCAAGGTCGTCACCCTTGCCGCCGCCGTCCTTGCGGCCATCGCCATCGTTGGCGTATTGCTCTTTTCGGTCGGGCTGCACATTCCCGGAGTCTCCGAAAAATGGCTGGCCACCTTCGCGCTCGCGCGCGTGATGTTTCCCTATGTCCTGTTCATCTGCCTCGCCGCGCTTTCCATGGCCGTGCTCAACTCCTACAAGCACTTCGCCACCTCGGCCTTTGCCCCGTGCCTGCTCAACCTTATTCTGATTGTCGCCATGCTCGTCGTTTTCCCAATCATCGGAAACGGCCCCGGCGAGCGGGCGCATGTGCTGGCCTGGGCCGTGGTGCTTGCCGGGATCGCGCAGGTCGCCATCCAACTTCCCGCCCTGAAACGCCTTGGCTGCCCGTTCCAATTTTCCAGCAACTGGGGCGACCCGCGCGTAAAGCAAGTGCTGCTTCTGATGGGTCCCGCCGCCCTCGGCATGGCCGTCACCCAGTTCAATGTGCTGATCGACCGCCTGCTCGCCCTCTGGATCGGTGACTGGGCGCCGGCGGCACTTACCTTCAGCGAACGCATGGTCTACTTCCCGCTGGGTATCATTGCGACCGCCATGGGCACGGTGCTGCTCCCGACCTTCTCCTCGCACGCGGCCATGGACGACCACGAATCCTTTAGCGAAACCATTACCCATTCGCTCAGGCATCTCGTTTTCATCATGATGCCCGCCGCACTCGGCCTGCTGGCGCTCTCCACCCCCATTATCCAGACCGTCTTTGAATGGGGCGGCAGCTTCAACGCCGAATCGACCCTGCTCAGTGCCCGCGCCCTGCGCTTCTACGCGCCCGGCCTCGTTGTTTTCAGCCTCTCCAAGGTTTTCGTGCCCGCCTTCTACGCCATGCAGGACACCAAGACCCCGGTACGCATCGGCCTCTACGCCGTCCTGCTGAACCTAGCCATGAACATCCTCTTCATCCTCACCCTTCCGACCTACTGGAAACACGCGGGCATGGCACTTTCCACCGTCATTGCCGGAACTGTCAATGTGGCAATACTCGGCAGCATCCTCACCCGGCGCGTCAAGAACATCCAATGGATGGACATCTTCCGCAGCTTCAACCGCTGCCTGCTTGCCGCCCTCGTCATGGCGGTTGCCGTGGGAGCCGCCGCGCAAACCCTTTCCCCCATGCTGGGGAACCTGCTCCCCGCCAAGATCGCGCAACTCGCCACCGTTGGCCTTGCGGTTTCCACCGGAGCGCTGCTCTACTTCGTGCTGACCTTCCTGCTGCGTTCGCCCGAGCTGCGCGACATCAAATCCGCCCTGCGCAGATAATAGAAACCATCTGGAGTGCGGCGGGAAACAAAGTGCCACGCCGCTTTTACGAAGAAAGACCCAATGCGCAAAAAGCGGTGTCGCCCATTGGTTGCCACCGCACTCCAGAACCTTTCAAAACCTTTTCCCGTTTAGGATTGCTTCGTTCCGGCGCATGGTCTGCAATGCTCCCATGAAAAAGATCGGACTTGCACTCGGGGGCGGAGGGGCGAAGGGATTCGCGCACATCCCCATCCTAGAGGTGTTCGACGAGCTGGGGATCAAGCCGTGTTGCATCGCCGGCACAAGCATCGGGAGCATTCTCGGCGCGTTGTATGCATCCGGCCATTCGGCGGCGGACATCGTTGAAATGATCAAGCAACTGATTGCGCCGCGCAACGCTTCGTTCAAAAGCGTCATTCGCGGCAAGGAGCTCTTTCGCGCCCTGAACCTGATCGATCCCCACTTTAGCTTGAAACCCCAAGGACTGCTTAAAGGCGAAAAGTTTCTTGGCTATCTCTACGACCAAATGAATGCCGACACCTTCGAGGAGCTTTCCATTCCATTCAAGGCCGTCGCAACAGACTTTTGGCGCAGAAAACAAGTCGTGTTCGAATCCGGAGACCTGCTGCCCGCCGTACGGGCGAGCATGGCCATCCCCTATGTCTTCACGCCGGTTCGCATCAATGGCCAGGTCCTGGTGGACGGGGGGCTGGTGAACAATGTCCCGCACGACCTGCTGGATCCAAAATGCGATATCCTGATTGCCGTGGACATCATGGGGGAACGGTCGACACCCAAGACAAAAACACCCTCGCCAATGGATGCCATATTCCACTCCTACGAGGTCATGCAGGATTCGATCGCAAACGCAAAACGGCTATCCCATCCGGTCGACATCTACTTGCGCCCTCCCCTAATGGATATCGGGGTGCTGGACTTCTACAAGGCGGACGCCATCTATGAGCAAGGCCTGAAAGCCAAGGATGCTTTCAAGCGGCAACTCGAACAGCTACTGTCCGGGAAAAGGCCCAGACTCGGTTGGCTACGGGGGAAATAATGCACTACGAATGGCTCATTATCGACGGCTACAACCTGCTCCACCAAGTGGAGGAATTGGCCGGAATGCTGGGAACGGACATCCAGGGCGCGCGTCACCGGCTGGTGCGGATGGTCGAGGAGACGGCGCACAACATGGCGCGGCAAACGACCATCGTGTTCGACGGGCGCGAGGCCGGCAGCGATGCCGCGCTAAGCTCGAAATACCTTGAGGTGTTCTTTTCGCCCGCAAACCTTTCGGCCGACACGATCATCGAGCGGCTGGTCTGCAAATGCCCAACCCCCGGGAGAACCCTTGTCGTCACCTCCGACCACGCCGAACACGACACGGTTTCAAGCGCCGGTGCCCATACGATGTCATCGGAGGAATTCATGGCGCGCTGCAAGACCGACGCGAAAAAGACCGTCCCGAAACGCACCCCACCCGGACAGGAACCCAAGCTCGGCGACCTCTTTCCCGATGATTATTAACCACGAAATACACGAAATATGAAAAGGGTCGGATCACGAATCACGCGAATTTCGCGAATCAAATACCTTCTTATATCAAATTAACTTGATCAGTATTATACTCACACCCGCTCCCCGAGGTCGCTCAAGACACAAAGCCACAAAGAAGCCGGTTTTTCGATTATCTTACTCTCCGTGGCTTCGTGGCTCTGTGTGAGAAACAATTCCATTCAAATTAATTCCATATTATTCGTGCGATTCGTGAAAATTAGCGATCAAAAACAGCCTCTGTTAAGTTGTTGTTCGGAAATGGGTTGCCGGATAAAACGTGCATGAAAAACAAGAAATCGGCGGATAGTATTACGAAACCGATTCCCTGAACAGGAAAATAAAACTTCGTGTATTTGGTGTATTTCGTGGTTCGATTTTTCTTTATTGAAAGTCGGCCTTGAAGGCATCCTTGATATCACCGGGCACCGACATGATTTTCATGAACTCGCCCATGGTGAGCCTCGGGAAGCTGAGCGCGAGATAGAATTTGGCATGCAGGATATTGGCTTCGCCCTTTTCAACCAGCACGGTGTAGGGAAGCAAATGCGACTGCCCCATGGTTTCCAGTGTTTCATTGAACTTTTCGATCTCCACCGGCAACGCCACGCCGTAGAGAACCGACGAACCGTCCTCGGCCAAGTCGAGCTTGAACACGATCCGGTCCTTCGCATTGGCTTCGAGCTTCTTGCACAGTTCCTCCGTGCTGCCCTTCGCAACGCGCGCAAAGTCGTCGTATTTCGGCATGGCCATCATGAACTTATACTTCGCCAATTTCTTGGTCTTTAGCAAATCATCCGTCGGAGTAAGCGTTCCAAGCGCCGCCGCCAACGCATCGTTGACCGGCTTGGCTATCCCGTCCTCGTAGTCCTTTTGCAGGAAGGCGCGCATGTAGTATTCGGGATTCGAGACCACCAGCTCCCGATCCTTGGCATTGTGCAGAATGCGGAGTGCCGCGATAAAGCCCCGTTCGGGAAGCTTGGCTGCCTGTTTGAGTTCTGTGCAGGTGTAGACGACAACCGTGTAGTCGTTGCTCCCGGCCACTTGATGTGTTCCAAGAACTTCCAATCCATTGTCCGTCAGCTTTTGCTTCAAGGCATCCAGTTCAAGGTAGTCCGCCTTGAAGTCGGTCGGGGTTGTCTCCGCCGCCAGCGCGGCCGCGGCAATCCCCAAAAACACCATTAATCCAAAAACAATCCTGCGCATCTCTATTCTCCAATTTAGGGGTGATAAAGGCGGGATCGTGGCATAGGAACCCCGGAAACTCAACCGGGATCCACTTTAGAACCTTCTATCGAAGATTCTTATTGCTCCGTGCCTCTGTGGTAAAAAAATCAGTGTCCATCTGCGTTCATCCGTGGTTCTGCTTTAGCCGCCTTGGCTTTACGTTGCCGGACAATTTCAAAAAGGCAGACGCCGGTGGCGACGGAAACATTCAGGCATTCCACAAAACCCGCCATGGAAATGGAGAGCAGGAAATCGCAGTTTTCCGTCGTTAACCGCCGCATCCCCTTTGCCTCCGATCCCATAACCAAGGCCAGCGGCCCGGTAAGATCGGTTTCGTAGATATCCTGCGTGCCTTGATGATCCGATGTGCCCGCAATCCAAATTCCTCGTTTTTTGAGGGAATCCATGGTACGCACCAGATTCGTGACGCGAAAGATGGGCGTGTGCGTGGCACCGCCGCAACTGACGGCAACCACGGTATCGGTTACCGGGGACGCCTTGTCCTTCGGAATAATCACGGCATCCACTCCGGCACCATTGGCGGACCGCAGGCAGGCACCCAGGTTGTGCGGATCCTGCACACAGTCCAGAATCAGAACCAGGGGCTCCTTCACCTGATCCAGCAAACCGTCCAGTTCGGATTCCTCCTTGATCAGTGCCTTGGCACCCGATGCATGTCGATTCATCCGGGACTGGCTATTGTTCCGCCCAAAGTTGGATCCGCGCTTCTGGAATTGTTTTTTTTCGTCAGCCATGCCCAGTGCCTTTATTTAGTCAACCTTGGTTTTGGGTGCGGATTGAAGATCCGGGACTTCGTCGATCCAGCCGCCGCCGAGAACTTCGCCGGCCTGGTAGAACACGGCGGCCTGCCCGGGCGTGAGCGCAAACTGGGGTTCGTCGAAATGGACGATGGCGCGGTCGTCGGAAATATGGACGGTGGCGGTGGCGCCGTTGCTGCGGTAGCGCGGACGTACTTCGCAATGCAGCTCGTCCGCCGGGGCTTCGCCGAGAATCCAATGGACATCGGCCAAGGTGCATTCGGATTTCATGACGCCGGGGCGCGGCGCAACCTCGACAACGTTGTTTTCCTTGTCGAGCCGCGACACGTACATACGCTCGCCCAAGGCGATTCCAAGCTTGCCGCGCTGCCCGACCGTGAAGCGGTGTAGGCCGTTATGCGTTCCGACCACGTTTCCGTCCTGGTCGTGGATTTCGCCCGGCTTGACGACGGATGGATCGCGCTGCTCGACGAAGTCGGGGAGCCTGCCCTCCTCCACAAAACAAAGATCCTGGCTTTCGCCGCGCGGGATGACCGGCAGGCCGCGCTGGTCGGAGTAGGCCTTGACATCCGCCTTGGGCAGGTCGGCCAGCGGGAAAAGGATGGAACCCAGCTGCTTTTGGTTGAGGCGGTGGAGGAAGTAGGATTGATCCTTTTGGGGATCCTTGGCGCAGAGCAGGTGGTATTTGCCGTCGCGTTCTTCGACGCGCGCATAGTGGCCGGTTGCCAAATGATCGCAATTGAGCTGCACGGCGCGGTCGAGCAAAAACCCGAACTTGACAAAAACATTGCAGTGGATGCAGGGCGACGGCGTGCGGCCGGCGGCATATTCGCGCACGAATGGATCGACGATCTTGCTGGTGAAGATTTCCTGCGCGTTGACGACATAGTGGCGGATGCCGAGATAGGCACACACCTTCCGGGCGCGTTCAACATCCTCCAGCGAACAACAGCGGGAACCGTCTTTCCACATGTGGGCGGTAAGGCCAATGACTTCACAGCCTTGATCGACGAGCATTGCGGCGGCGGCGGAGCTGTCGGTTCCCCCGCTCATGCCGACGGCCACGCGGCCTTTGGGGTTGAGCTGATCCTGATTGGACATGCGCGGAACATAGTTGCGAACCGCGTGGTTGACAAGCGCCGTTAATCCGATTGCTGGATTTTACGCGGATTGAAGGGTTCGGCACCTTCGGGAATGAAGCTCTTATGCTTCGGGTTGCCGCAAAGCCTCATGCCGGCATAGTGGGCAACATAGCGGCAATGGGTGTTGTTCTCGTTCTGGCACACGGAATAGCTGGGAAGATAGTCCGCCGCAATACAATCGGAAAAATCTTCCTTCCAGATGCTGACGTATTCCTCTTCAACCGGCTTTTTCTTCTTAAACCACCACATGCCGTCCCTTTCGCCCTGCATTAGCGCCATTGACCTCAAGCTTGAACCCATAGACTTTCAAAGAAGCCTTCGGCGGTAAAGGAAATCGGCTGGCTATTTTTAGTATTTTTTACTAGACGCGCCGCAGGGCTTCGTCTATACGTAAGTTTAACAACAAACAACGAGGAGAATTATGGCTACAAATCCTATCGGTAAAAACACAAAAACAATTGGTATCAACATGTCCAAAGAGGTTGCTGACGAACTTGAAAAGCGTGCGAGCTCCATGCACCTTTCCACCAGCAAGTATTGCAAGGTGATCCTGACGGAATGGCTTAATTCCGGCAAGAAGCTGACCTTGCAGGAAAAGAAGTAGACCTCAGCTACTTTTTCTAGGTTCAAAGGGTTCCATCCGGAGCCCTTTTTTCTTTTTCCAGCTCTTTCCCTAAAACTGTGGGTAGAAGGACAGCGGGTTGCTTTGAAGGAAGGAAATCCGGGACATCAAGGCCTCTTCCCTGCAAAGAACGCTTTCCTCCCGGTGGTCGGTGAAGCGTTGCTACACCATTTGAGGAGTCCGGGTGCAGAGGAACGCTTCACCCCGAAGGG
>JBDLHZ010000080.1:0-8877 GCA_039715135.1 Verrucomicrobiota bacterium | reverse complement strand
TTTGCGCCACCTGTTCGCTACTGCATGGGATACGACCCCGAACACATGTGGGACTATACCGATCACGGCGGTGTCTCGCTCAAGTTTATCGAGGAGAAGGCCGCGGCCAAAGGCTATTCCCTTGTCGGCTGCAGCTTGTCGGGAGCCAATGCCTTTTTTGTCCGCAAAGATCTGACCGAAGGCCGGTTCGAGTCCCCCTTCACCGCCGAAAAGCACTACGAGCCCCTCCGTGGACACTTCGCCAAGATCAAATCAGGCCATCCATCCTCCTTCCAAACCTTGGAAAAACGGATGTAGATTAGAGTGAATCTCTGGAGCGACGGGATATAGCAAATCACATCAACAAGGAAGGCGCCAATAGCGCCTTCCTTTCACAAAACCACATTAAACAGAATGTAACGACTGTGGTTGAAACGCAAGTGCTATCCCACCCCACCTATTGGATTCGGCTATTTCTTTCGATGATCAGCTCTTGCATTACCTGAACCGTTGCCGAGGAAGAATTACCTGAGGCATCCTGAGCACTAACCGTAATATCGACCGGAACCGGCGCACTGCCCGGAGCTGGCTTAGATAACTTTACACGCGAGTTTCCGGAGTCCGGATCGAGCGGATACGTAGCCGTACTGCCGATACTAACCGTATAGCTTTCAATGGAAAGATCAACGACATCTGTAATCTTGACATCCAAAAACAGGTTGTTGCCTACAAAGGTGTCGCCATATTCTGGAGAGATAATAATTATTTCGGGCGATGTCGTATCCGAGACACAGACCTGTTTGAACGAAGATGCCGTCTCGCCAGTGAGTGTATCTTCAACCGTCAAGAAAATGATCGTGTTTTCATTGACTCCGAGTTCAAAGTCAAATGTTGCACCAACGGCACTTTCTCCCTCGGAATTGGACCAGTAATAGCCAATGGATGAATCATCGACAAGATTTTCGACCGAAGCAGAAATTACAGAGCCGGCAGGCCCCGTGGCTTCAACACATCCATTTACATTCGTAGGACTTTCAATCTGGATAACAGGCGGCAACAAAGTCGAGGTTGCCTCAAAGCCCAAGTCATCAATGGCAAAATCATTGCCAAGCCAGTTGGAAACCCTATCCCTAATTACAAGGGTGACATCGCCTGATACCGATGCAATCCAGTTTGCGGAGAACTGTTTCCATGTATTGTAGGTACAGCTGACAATCCCAAGAGAATCACCATCTACGAGGAATTCTAAGCGAGCAATAGCATACGAGCCATTCAAGCCAGCATACCATCCACTAAATTGATACTCGACCCCCGCGACAACCGGTACGGTTTGCTGCCAGACTGGAATATTGGCTACTCCATCGGTCATCAACATCAGTCCCGATCCAGATGTATGATCATACGTCGGAGCAGGATGGTTTCCATTCCAAGCCTTCGAGTTGTCCCCGATAAAATATTGGCCGGATCCTGTATCGCGATCCCTATAAACATACGACGATTCAAATCCTGTATTTCCTAATTCAAAATCCCCATTCACAACCAAGTTAGCCTCCGCATTGGCCAATCCGATCAACAATATCACTACACCTACTTTTGCATGCATTTTCCAACTCTCCATTAATTAGGTTACACAAAACAATCTACTTGCTCACACTTTACACTACATGGATGACATGGCAAGCAAAATCCTCACAAACCTATCCGCATATCAAAGATTTCTACTATTTAAGCAAAGCTAAAATTGTAAGTCTGCTGTATTATCTTTGGCGTTGCAGCCAAACAAACATTGGAAAAGCATCTTAAGGATGATTGACCTGACGAGCGTTTAATCTATTCTGTTGTTTCATTCTACAAACGGAGAGCATTGCCTTGAGTACAGAAAAATTTTTCCGCAAATCGGACTGGATCGCCTGCTGGGCGACCTTCATCATTTCTCTGATCGTCTATGTGATCACCCTGCAGCCAACCCTCGGGCTGGAAGATTCCGGCGAACTGATTGTTGCGTCGGACTATCTCGGCGTACCCCATCCGCCCGGCTACCCGATCTGGTCGTTGCTGACTTGGTTTTTTCAATGGGTTTTCCATGGCATCAGTTTCCACGGCCATCCTAATCCGGCTTGGGGCGTTAACTTTTTCTCCGCTTTCGCCGCTGCGGCGGCCTGCGGTGTGCTGGCTCTGCTGATCAGCCGTTCCGGCATGGATCTATTGCGCGGCATGAAAAAGGAATCGAGCATACTTGGCGAGAAAACCGAAAGCCTCTTCTGTGCCGTAGCCGGCATTGCGGGCGGCCTGTTGCTGGCCTTCGGCCAAGGGATGTGGTCGCAGGCCGTTATTGCCGAGGTCTACACCTTCAATATTTTCTTCCAGTCGCTGGTGCTTCTATTTCTCTACCGATGGATGTCCGAACCCCAAAAACCCATCTGGTTGCTCCTTTGTGCATTCGCATTCGGCCTTGGCATCACCAACCACCAAACCCTCATGTTCATGGGTCTTGCCATAGCCGTCGCAGTTCTATTCAACGAGCTTGAAATTTTTTCGCTCAAGAATATCTGGTTCCTGATCGGTGCGTTGGGCACCTTGGCATTGGCCGCCGTCGGTGTCTATCACGGCAATCTGGCGCTCCAGATCATCGGCGTCATTGGCTGCGTCGTTTCGTGTCTACTGATCCGGCAACCGTATCTCGTGCGCGATTTTATCATTGTCGGCGTGATGTACATTCTGCTGGTCGGCTTCAACAAATGGGCGGCGGATTCCCAGGAATATGCACACCTCATGTGGAATGCCGGCCCCGAAAAAGCCGGCTTCTGGATTTGGTCCATCTATGCACTGCTCGTTCCATTTGTCGCCACCTTCGCACTGCCGAACGGAAAAATTGTTGGCCCCACCTTTCTCGTCATGTTCATCGGACTTGGTTTCTACCTCTACATGCCCATCTCGTCCGACCAAAACCCGCCCATCAACTGGGGCTACCCGCGTACATGGCAGGGCTTCATGCACGCCATCACCCGCGGCCAATATGAACGCGTCAAACTCGCCCACGTCTTCACACCGCGCTTCCTCCAGCAGATCGGCACCTACTTCATGGATCTGCGCTCCCAGTTCTACTGGCCCATCGCTATTCTGGCCGCCGCGCCCTTCTTTTTCTGCTGGCGGGTCGGGAAGAAAAACATTGGCTGGCTCGTCACAACATTGGTGGCCTTTCTCTCGGTCGGCATTGTGTTCATGATCCTGCAAAACCCGAAAACCGACATCCAAAACCTTTTCATTGGCCGCGTGCAATACATCCAGTCGCACGCTATCTACGTCATCTGGCTCGGCTACGGCATCCTGTTCGTTATGGCAGGCTTGGAAACACTGGCGAAAAACAACCCCGTCACAAAAATGGTTGGTGTTGCCCTAGTGCTTTTGCTCCCGTTCGCGCTGATCTACAAAAACTACTACAACAAGGATCAGCTCAAGGTGGTTGGCGGTGCCGAGCAGAACGGACACGACTTTGGCTGGCAGTTCGGTAATTGGCAGTTGCAGGGCGTCGAGGGCATCAAGGAGGACATGCACTATTGGTATCCCGACGAAGGGGAGTTCGAGAAGCAGTGGGCGGCCTATCCCTGCAAGGACTACCCCCAGCCCATGGGAACCAATGCCATCTTTTTCGGCGGAACCGATCCGGGGCGCTTTGTTCCCACCTACATGATTTATTCCGCCAAGGTGCGACAGGATGTCTATCTCATCACACAGAACGCGCTGGCCGACAATACCTACATGAACGTCATGCGCGACCTCTATGGCGACCAAATCTGGATCCCCTCGCCGATCGACTCCAACCGCGCCTTCCAGATGTATGTCCAGGGCGTGCAATCCGGCAAGATCAAGGCTGGGGCCGACGTCAAGACCGAGGGCGGCAAGGTTCAGGTGCAGGGCGTTGGCGGCGTAATGCAGATCAATGGTTTCCTGAGCAAGATGATTTTCGACCACAACCAATACCGCACCGAAACCCAGACCGACGAGGCCACCCGCCCCACCGGTGCGGCCATGGTCTACGACGATCCAATGGTCGACTCCAAAACCGGCCTGCCGCCGACCCGCACATTCTATGTCGAGGAAAGCTATGTGCTGCCGTGGATGTATCCCTACCTCACGCCGCACGGGCTGATCATGAAGATCAACAACAAGCCTACCCCGCTTACCCCCGAAGTGATCAAGAACGACACCGTCTTCTGGAACTGGTACTGCGAACGCCTGCTCAGCGACCAAAAATTTATCCGCGACATTGTTGCGCGCAAATCGTTCTCCAAATTGCGCAGCGCCCTCGCCGGCCTCTACGCCGCGCGCGGCAAGCCCAGAGAGGCCGAGGCCGCGTTCCGCCAGGCCGTGGATCTCTACGACCTCAGCCCCGAGGCCAATTTCCGCCTTGCCGATCTCATCTCCAGGCAGGGGCGCTTCGACGAAGCCATCGAATTGTTTGATGTCTTGCTGGCGAAGGATCCCAACAATGCAAAGGCCCGGAGTTTCCAAAAACAGCTTGAGAAAACAAAGGATATCGGCGCACAACGCCAACTGCTTGAACAAAAGATAAAGGGCGGAAACATTGATTTCAACGACGCCATGCAGCTCATCGCCATTTATTTCCAGATGAACCAGCCACAGCAAGCCGATGCGCTTGCAAAGCACATGCTCAACAGCAACACCCTCCAGCCGCAGATGGCAATGCAGCTGGCCCAGCACATGGCCCAGGGCCGCCGGCTTGCGGTTGTGGAGCTGGCGCTCAAGAAATACACCACCCTCAAGCCGAAGGATCCACAGGGATGGACCAACCTCGCGGCACTCCAGCTGGCAGTGAACAAGCGCGGCGAAATGTTTGTATCGCTCCAGAAAGCGATCGAGTGCGGCGGCGAACCTGCCCGCAATATGATCCGCAAGGACAAGCGCTTCGATGCCGTGCGAAACACCAAGGAATTCCAGAAACTCGTTCCGCCTTCCGCCCAGCCCGGACTGGGACTCGCCCCCCTGCCCGGTACGTAGGGATGAAGATCCTCGTATATGACGACAACCCCGATTTTGGCGGACACCAAGCCATGGCTTGCCATGGGATCGAGGCGTTGGCCGCCGACCCTTGCCTTGAAATCGTCTTTATGTTCAATCCGGCCAACCACAAACTGGCCGACCGGCTAAGTGGCGCAGGCATCCCTACCTGCCCAGCGCCCCGAAGGTTCGGGGCACCACAACTCCAAGCCTTGGCTCCCGACCTCGTGCTTTGCATCCAGGGCGACATTGCCCAATCTACGAAAGGGATTCGAGCCGCACGGAAAGCAGGCATTGAATGCGTCAGCTATATCGCCATTCCCCACCGCATGGCCGATATGGGTGCAAAGCTAGGAGCCCTCCGCGACCGCATCAACCAGCGGCTGCTCAACCAGCCCGACCGCTACATCGCTATCTCCGAAAGCATGAAGCAACTGCTCATCGAACGCGGTGCTACCAAACCCATCGCCATCGTGCCCAACGGCATCCCCGCACCACCTGCCTCTTCCCACATTCCACCTCCCACCTCCCACATGACACTCGGCCTCATTGGCCGCATCGAATTCAACCAAAAGCAGCAGGACTTCATGGTTCGAACCTTCATCGATCACCCCGACGTGTTCGGGGACTGCCGCCTGCTCATTGCCGGGAATGGCCCCGATGAAGAAAAACTAAGGCGGCTTATTGCCAATAAGGAAAATATCTCGTTTCTTCCGTGGCAGGAGGATGTGGAAGCATTCTATGAACAGATCGACTTCCTGCTACTTCCCTCTCGCTACGAAGGCGTGCCGCTCGTCATGCTCGAAGCCCTCGCGCGCGGGATTCCTGTTCTTGGAAGTGCACGCGACGGCATGCGCGACATTCTGCCCGAGGCATGGACATTTGAACCAGAAAATGCCCAATCCCTCGCCAAAACCTTTTCAAGAGTCAGGGAATCCTGGCAAAGCGAAATCGATGCCCTCCGGCAAAAAATCATCGCCGAACACTCACTCGAGAAATTCAAGGCTGGCTTCCGCAACGCTGTATGCTCCAGCCTTTAACCGGAATCGCCTCTTCCTGACCAATGTGTAGGATTTACACACATTGGCATAATGATTGCATGAAACGGGGGCTTGTTATATTCCGCAAGGATTGTTGAGCCGGGTTTGTGGAGGACGATTGAACGAACAAACTCTGCCATCCCACGGACACCATATACCCTGAGGGAAGTTCCGTACATTGCAATTGCATTCATCACAAAGGAAAAGAATGAAGATTAATACCATGAACAAACAAGGCCAACAGGCTGAAACAAGAGTTCCATACCGTGCGCTCGCCATAGGCGCGCTGGTCTGGGGTGCGATTTATTTAGCTATTGCGACCGGCATACCTTGGTTGCTTGTACCCGTGATAGGGATATATTCGCTGATGTTCCTAGCCCCGCTGGAAATCATTTCCGAATGGATACAGCGGCGCATGGAGAAACGGGATGTTTCGAACAAAGTCGTTCCGCATCCATTGTATGACCGGCACCGTGCAACTCATTTGCATCTGGCTTCCCAGACAGGATCGCAGGACATGCAGAACGAAAAGAGTCAAGCAGAGGCCAAAACCTCGCACAAAACGGCCGCATAGGCCAAGATATTCGCATTGGTGCGAAAAAGAAGGTGCCGCATTTCCGGCACCTTTTTATCATATCAAGATTATCGACAGGGCCTACTGTTCCGCTTCGATAGCGGAGACCAGTGCGGCTTCTTGCTGAAGACCTATCAACTGCTGCTTGCTTTCGCCATCCTTGAGCAGGATCAGCGTTGGAATCGAGCGGATGCCATGCTTGGCGGCCAACTCGGGGTTTTCGTCGACGTTGACCTTGGCAATCACGGCCTTGTCGCCAACAGCGGCGGCCACCTTCTCGAGGATCGGGGTCTGCATTTTGCAGGGTCCGCACCACGGTGCCCAAAAATCAATAAGCACAACGCCGCTTTTCACTGTGTCGTCATAATCGCTTCCATTAAGATCTACTACACCTTCTGCCATTTTTCATCTCCTGTTTGAATTTCAGAATCAGACGGATTATCTATTGAACCGTTCAAAAATCAAATGCGAAATTCCTACCATTTATTTAGATGCACCCGTGTTTTGTCGTAGCGCTCCTCCGGCGGGAGCACTTCGTTCGGCACGCCCATCGCCAGTATCGCAAACGGGGTAATCGCTACCGGAATATCGAGAATCTTTCGACAGACCTCCACGCGCTCTTCAAGCGGATAGATGGCGATCCATACGCAGCCGATGCCGATATCATGCGCAGCAAGCTGCATGTTTTGCGCCGCGCAGGAACAATCCTGCGGCCAGAAGCCGGGGTAGGTCTCCTTGCTCTCGTCGCCGCAGACCAAGACCATGAAGGTCGACTCGGCCAGCATCTCCGTCCCGCCCAGTTCCGTGAATTGCTTGATGGTTTCCGGATCATCCATTGCCACAAAATGCCATGGGCGCGCATCGGCCGCCGACGGCGCATTCATTGCCGCCTCCATGATAATCTTCCGCTCCCCATCCGTTACAGGTTCGTCCGTCCAGGTGCGGATGCTCCGCCGTGTCATAATGGTCTTGATCGTTTCCATGAAAATCCTTTCGTTGAATGAAGAGAATACAATGACTGGCTCGCACATCAACCCGATTCCTCCGGCAAATGAAAAATCTGGAGTGCGGTGGCAACTGCCAGCCTACGTCATAGACTACGGCTGGTCCGCCGTAGCATCGCGTAGGTGGAAAAGGCGACACCGCTTTTACACGCGAAGAACCGATGCGGCTGAAAAGCGGTGTCGCACGCTGGTTGCCACCGCACTCCAGAATGTTATCTCTTCGACATTCGATATTCCTTGTTCGTTATTCGTTATTCGCTATTCTCCCGCGCCATGTACAAAAAGAAACAGATGGTGGAGGTCGAAATCATCGACCTGGGCGACAAGAACCAATGCTTCGGGCGGCTTGATGACGGCATGGGCATCTTCGTGCAGGGCCCGGCGGCGGTCGGCGATGTCGTAAAGGCGGAAATCTTCAAGATCAAGAAAAAGTATCTGGTCTCACGATTTCGCGAACTGGTGGAGCCCTCGCCCCACCGCATCAAACCCGTCTGTTCCTACTTTGGCCACTGCGGCGGATGCAAATGGCAGCACATGGACTATCCCGAGCAACTGCGCCTCAAGCGGAAGCAGGTGCAGGACGCACTGGAGCATATTGGCGGGTTTGACGAGATCGACTGCACGCCCTGCATTCCAGCCCCGGAACTGTTCGGCTACCGCAACAAGATGGATTTTTCCTTTACCGACCTGCGCTACCTCACCACCGACGAGATCGGCATCGAACCCGGCGAACACGAAAAACCGCTCGACTTCGCCCTCGGCTTCCATGCGCCCGGCTGCTACGCCAAGGCCATCGACATCGACCACTGCGACCTCTCCACCGAGGAAATGAACATTACGCTCAACACCGTGCGAAAATTCTGCCTCGAACACAAGGAAGAGCTACCCATCTACTCCACCCGTTCGCATACCGGCGAGCTGCGCAACCTTGTCGTCCGCCACGGCGGCCATACCGGCGAGTTCATGGTCAACCTCGTCACCACCACCCACAATCTGGAGTTGATGCAAAAACTGAGTGAAGAACTAAAGATCGCTCTCGGCGACCGCATGACCACCTTCGTCAACAACACCACCTCCGCAAAGAACACCGTCGCCTTCGGCGAAAAGGAATTTGTGTTGCATGGCCCCGGCTTCATCTCCGATCGACTTGGCGACTACACCTACCGCATCTCCGCCAACTCCTTCTTCCAGACCAACACCGCGCAAGCCGAAAAGCTTTACAACCTCATCCTCGACCAAGCGCGGTTGGAACAAGAGGATA
>JBDLHZ010000079.1:0-8947 GCA_039715135.1 Verrucomicrobiota bacterium | reverse complement strand
CCGGCGTCCAGATCGTACCCAGCTTCATGGGCACCAAGCCCGTCAAGGGCATGCACGGCTACGACCCCGCCGACCCCGACTCCCGCGCCGCCATCTCCTCCAACCGCCCCATTCCAGCGGATATTTCCCGTATCGAACAGATCCATGGGTTGATGCTGGCCGAGCTGGGGCTGTAGAAAAGGTAAAAATAAACGTTGATTCTTCGTTCCCTATAAATATGATCAAAAAGGTACTATTTAAAGGGGAGGTGCATTATGGAACCAATCGACTTAAAAGCAGAACAGCAAGCCAGTCTGGAACGGCCGCGCTACAACTACTCGTCGGCCGCTAGATTCTTTTTCGCTTCAATGGACATGGTTACTGGCCGCGGAATCAACCTGTCCAAAACACTGCTCATCGAGCTCCTCGCCAGCATCCCCTACCGCGCATGGGAACTGCGCATGTATTCCAAGCTGACCTTTGGCTACCAAAACCGCGAAACGGCCAAAAAGGGCCTACAGGTCATGGAGTGGAGCCGCGCCGCGCAAGACAACGAATACTGGCACGCGCAGGCCATCCAGGAAAAGATGATCGAAGACGGCACAAGGCGGCCCTGGTACCTGTGGCTCCCGGTCACCGCCCTTGTCATCGCAACCTACATCCTCTTCACGCGGACGATGGCGCTGTTCAACCTGCGTCGCGCCTTCCTGTTCAACGCCGAATTCGAAGACCACGCCGAGCATGTCTATGCCCAGTTCGTTCAGGAAAATCCACAATGGGAAAAACAACCCGTGAAGCAGCCAGTGGTGCTCGAGCGCATGGAATTCGCCAACTGGACGGAAGTCTTCTGTCGTATCGGGCTCGACGAACGCGAACACCGCAATGCCAGTTTTGTCGAAGCCGGGCTCCCCGAACAGGCCGTCGGATATACTAGCAGCAAGGATACCGGTGAGTGAAGAACTAACGCCCGATCCCGAATTTCTAATGGAGCTCGCCCAGGCCACCATGCCCTTCGGCAAATATGCCGGATGGCGGCTGATCGACCTCCCCGAACCCTACGTTGTCTGGTTCAAGCAAAAGGGCTTTCCAAATGGCAAGCTCGGCAAACAGCTTGAGACGGTTTACGTCATCAAGGCCAACGGCCTCGAACACCTCTTTGAGCCGCTCCGAAAAAAATAAAATCCGGATTTCCAGGCAGCGGGCGTTATGCCTATGCTCACGGCATTAGTAAACAGGAGGTGAAGCATGATAAAACACGGGATTCCCGGTTTGCTTGTTTTCGCACTAACCGCGACAGGTTTTGCCGCAGAAGAAGGAGTTCAAGAAATGGAATCATTGGAAGGAAAGAAGGCCCCGGCATTCACGCTGGAGGGAAGCGATGGAAAGAAACATTCACTCAAGGACTATGCAGGAAAGAAAGTGGTTATCTATTTCTACCCGCGCGACAACACACCGGGCTGCACCAAGGAGTCGTGCGGCTTCCGCGACCTGAACCAGACAATCGCCGATATGAACACGGTAGTGCTGGGCGTGAGCAAAGACAGCCTCGCTTCGCACGACAAGTTTATCGAAAAGTTCAGCCTGCCGTTCGTCCTGCTCTCCGATCCCGACACCAAGATGATGGCTAAATATGGCGCATGGGGAGAGAAGCTGCTCTACGGGAAAACCTCGATCGGCTGCATTCGCTCGACCGTCATCGTCGATGAAAAGGGCAAGGTGATCAAGCACTGGCGCAAGGTGCCCAAAGCCGAGGCCCACCCGCAAAAGGTGCTGGAGTTCCTGCAGGGCTTGTAATGGAGGGTCGGCTTCTATTCGGTGCAATCACCTCGACGACCATGGGCAGCGGGGACGCTGCCCCTCCAACCTAAACGAACTGCTCGGCATGTTTGCCGAGTGCGCGGCCGGCCTCGCGGCACTCCTCGAGGATTTCGGGCGTCGGCACATACTGGGCGCGGATCGGATCGCGCATGGTTTCGATTTTCATCTCCTCGATGGCCGCACCCACCTCCGAGGGGCCGCCGCGCTTGCTCCAGCCATAGGAGCCGAAGGCAAAGCCCTGCTTATGGGTCGGGCGCAGCCCTTTTAGATAGCAGAGCACCCCGGCCATGCTAGGCATGATCCCGTTGTTGAGCGTGGGCGAGCCAATGGCGATGGCGGCGCAGTCGAGCGCCTCGGTCGCGATGCGGGTCATGTGGGTGGACTCGACATTGTACAGGTGCGCCTCGACATTGCATTCCTGCGCCCCCTCGAGAATCGCGAGGGCCATTTTCCCGGTGCTCTGCCACATGGTGGCGTAGACAACGAGCACCTTCGGGCGCGGCTTGCAGACCACATAGTTTTGATAGGCCTCGAAGACCTCCTTGATATGGCTGCGCCAGATCACGCCGTGGCTCGGGGCGATCATCTCGATGTCCAGCCCCGCGGCGCGCTCCATCGTCTGGGCGATGGGCCGGCCATAGAGCATGACAATGTTGGCGTAGTAGGCCTTGGCCTCCTGCAGGATGACGTCGAGCGGTTCCTCGTCGTCGAACCGGAAGGCGGAAGCATAGTGCTGGCCGAAGGCGTCCATCGAGAAAAGCAGCTTTTCCTCCGGCACATAGGTGAACATCGATTCCGGCCAGTGCACCATCGGCGTTTCGATAAAGGCCAGCGAACGCTTGCCAAGGGAAAGCGAGTCGCCATCCGCGATCAAATGCCATTTCCAGCCGGTGGTGTCGTAGTGTTTTTCGAGGGTGGCCTTGCACTTGGCGGTGCAGACCAGCTCGGCTTGCGGGCAGGCCGCCATGAAGCCGGGCAGGCCGCCGGAATGGTCGGGTTCGGCATGGTTGCAGACAATATAGTCGATGCTGGAAAGGTCGGTGAGTGCCGCGATGCGCTTGAGATAGCTTTCAACATACGGTGCCTTGACGGCATCAATCACGGCGGTTTTCTCGTCGCGGATCAGATAGGCGTTGTAGGTGGAGCCGCTCTCGGTCTTGTATCCATGGAAATCGCGCACGGTCCAGTCGATATAGCCGACCCAATCGATTCCGTCCTTTAGAGTAATATTCATTTGCTTCTTTCCCCCCAACTGGATTCCTCCGCCAGTTGCGCCAGCGTGGTTTGCTCGAAATAGCTCCGCACCTGCCGGGCCAATCCCGGTAGCAGGTCCGACAGAACACAGTCGTTGCGCGGGCAGGCTTCCTTGCCAAAAAGGCATGGGTGGCATGCCATTGGACCTTCCATGACCTCGTAGATTTCAAGCAAGGTGATCCCCGCCGGATCCTTCGCCAACCCAACGCCGCCTCCCGGCCCGCGGAGCGAGAAGATGAGCCCCGCCTTGGCAAGCCGCTGGTGCACCTTGGCCAAATGGTGTTTCGACGCCTCGAAGACCTCCGCGATTTCGGCGGTGGTCGGCTGCGCATCCGGGGTGATCGCCAAATGCACCATCGAGTGCAGCGCCAACGCCGTCGCATCTGAAATTTTTACGATATCCGCCATTCTTCCTCAATTCAGCATAGTTGTACCGATTTACTTAAATCCCGACGGAAGTTCAATCCAAAGCTCCAGGAAAAACGGATAGTAGAGCCAAATCAACCGGAGCTTAATGAGTCGGGGTTGCTCATATCATTCGCTCCGAAAGCGTTTCGCGGTGCTTCTTGGCATCCAGGGGGGCATCCTTGAACGCCCCGAATGCGCGATCAATAATCGCATTCCGCTGCGCCTTGCCGCTAGCGGCTTTCGTGCAGTACTGGTGTACGGCATCCCGCACGACAGCGGACGACTTGCCGCCGGGCATTCCCTTCGCCATTCTTTCCAGCAAACGATTGTCCGAATCGGGTATCTTTGCGCTAATTGTCCTCATGGATGCTCCTTGGGTATATTTTTTGTATACCACCTCGCCGCGCTTAAGGCAAGTCCTCCCCATGCTACGAAGAAGCCCGGCTGATCGACCGGGCTCGCTTTCCCGAATCCTTGGAAGCAATCAGGATTCCAGTGCTTCGGCGATGGCATCGCAGACATAGTCGATGTTGGCGGAGGTGAGACCGGCAACGTTGATGCGGCCTCCCTTGACGATGTAGATGCTCTTGTTTTCGGCGAGCCATGCGACGGTTTCGTCGGAAAGGCCGCTGAAGGAAAACATGCCGCGCTGCTCCTTGATGTAGGAAAAGTCCTGTTCCACCCCGCGCGATGCAAGTCCCTCGACGAGCGCGGCACGCATGGCCTTGATACGCTCGCGCATTTCGGCCACCTCGCCGATCCATTGGTCATGGAGCGCGGGATCGTCGAGCACCGCGCTGGCGGCCAGTCCGCCGTGCGCGGGGGGATTGGAATAGTTGACGCGGATGGTTTTCTTGACGTGGCTCATGGCCACTGCCGCCTCTTCGGCGGTCGGGCTGACGAGGGTCAGCGCGCCGGTGCGCTCGTTGTAGAGGGCCAGGTTCTTGGAGAAGGAACTGGCGACCAGGAAGTCGATGCCCGCCGCCGCGAATTTTTCGACTGCGGCACGATCGTCTTCGATGCCGTCGCCGAAGCCTTGGTAGGCAAAGTCGAGGAAGGGTGTCCAGCCCTTGGAGACGGCAACCTCCACCACTTTGTCCCACTGGTCGGCGGAAAGATCGACGCCGGTCGGGTTGTGGCAGCAGACGTGCAGCAGCACGATATCGCCCGCCGGGACAGCTTCGAGCGCGGAGAGCATGCCATCGAAGTCGACGCCCTTGGTTGCGGGGTTGTAGTAGGCATAGTCGTTGATCGCAAATCCGGCGGCAGCGAAGATGCCCTTGTGGTTGGCCCAGGTCGGGGCGCTGACCCACAGCGTGGCATCGGGCTTGAATTTCTTGAGCAGGTCTCCGCCGACGCGCAACGCACCCGTTCCGCCGGGGGACTGGATGGTGGCCGCGCGGCCGGAGGCGATCACTTCGCTATCCGCGCCAAAAAGCAGCTTCTGGACGTTGGCGGCATAGGCCGGATCACCGGAAATGGGCAGATAGCCCTTGGTGGCCTGGGCTTCGACCAGCGCCTTTTCGGCGGCCTTGATGCATTTTAGGATGGGGGTCGTGCCCTGGTCATCCTTGTATACGCCTACGCCGAGATTAACCTTCGAGGGATTGGGATCCTTCTTGAACGCCTCGGTAAGCCCAAGAATTGCATCTGCCGGTGCCGCGTCGATTTCTTTCCACATGTTTCTTCTCCGTAATGCGTGATGCGTGATGCGTAATTTTGGGCCAGCAACAGCAGGCCGCGTATTTGTAATTACGAATTACGCATTACTCGTTAACCAAAATACTGGTCGTACCACCGCTTGATGGTGTCGTCGGCCACCTTCACGATACCGATTTCGCGCTTGGCGTTTTCCGGCGAATCGGAAGCATGGGCCGCATTGACCATGATGTCCGTGCCGAACTCCTTGCGAACCGAACCGGGAGCGGCCTTGCTTGGATCGGTGGGGCCGAGGATCCCGCGTATCTTTTCCACGGCGTTTTCGCCGGCATAGACCAGCGCAAGACAGCGAACCTTGCCTTCTTTCGGGACATCCCCTTCTTTCACATTGGGTGCCCACTGGCCAGTCATGAAGTTCATGATGCTGTAGAACTGGTTGTCGCCAAAAGCGGGGCCGAGGGTGTCGGCGAGCGCGTCTTCAACCTCCCCCGGCATGTCAAAGCCAAACTCCTCGGCCAACACCTTGCAGCCGCGCTTGACGGCCATGCCGCCAAGCTTGTCGCGCAGGACGGGCTGGACGGGGCCGTAGAACTCCAGCGCCTCGGCCAGGCTCATGCGGTGCAGCTTGGCCCCGATGATCCGCAGGCCGGAGCAGGAGAAGGTATCGACAATGTTGCCCGGGCGCGCGCTCGGGAAGGTAAAGTTGTCGGGCTTGATGATCACCAGCGTTTTTTGCACATCCTTCTTGTCGGCCAAGCGAAGCGCGTTGTCGAGGATACCGCCGTCGGTTTCGGAAAACTCCGTCCAAAGCCCGAGCGTGTTCTTTACGGCACGGGCGGAGGGACCCACAAGCACGGCGGGTTCGAAATAGGTGACGGAGCCATCGGGCGCCTTGATGTAGTCGCCGTAGGTTCCGCGGACCGTGTCGGCGCTTTCGATGGAATCCTCGAATCCCCCGATGGTGTCGCGCAACTTGCGCACGGCGTTTTCGCCCTCGAACAGCAGCATCAGCACACGATGGCACTGCCCGTCGGCGGTCGGAGCAAACTCGCGCTCGATATAGTCGGAGAGCAATTCCCGGACCTCCGGCCAGACGTCTTCGTTGGCCCGGATCAGATCGGCATAACGCTGCACCAACTCCACGCCGGGGCCAAACATCCTAGCCGCCACGAGATCGAGCCCCGTCCGGCTCAGCAGCCGGCCCAGTATCCCGCCCGTCCGCGATTTCCGCAACGTATAGGGTGTTATCAATACGTATCCGAGTTCCTTTGACATTTATAATCCCCTCAAGTAATGAAGCATTTAAATACCTGTCGAGGAACGCGGGTACAACATAGAAATGCGACTTTATGGAACGCAAACATGATAGAACCTTCGAAGAAAGAGCATAAACCCCTCCCCGAAAAAGTAGTGCGGCGCCATGCGGATATGCTCGGAGAGCTTCTTCCCGAAATAACCCGCCTGGTTATCGAAGAAGGACGGCCCGCCGACGGGCTGCTTTCCCGCCATCTGCGCGAGCACAAGGAACTCGGCTCGCGCGACCGCCGCTTCCTCTCGCAGGCGGTCTTTTCCTACTTCCGCTGGTATGGCTGGACCGTCAACAAGCTCAAGCTCCCCCCCGCCGAGGCCTGCCTGCTTGGTGCCGCGCTCGACTGCACTGAAATGGGCGACAGCTTTAAATATCTGGAAGGCCGCTGCTCCCTCCCCTTCCCCGTCAAGCCACTGGGCGACAAATCCCTCTCCGAGAAAGTCGCCATACTCAACAAACGCTTCGAGGAAACCCCCGGCATCCAGCCCCTGAATCTTTCCGATCTGGTTCTTCCGGACTTTGGAAACATGATCGACCCGGAAAAGGCCCTTCCGAGCATCGAACAGTTCCAGAAACGCCCGCCTACATGGATGCGCTCGCGAACCGATCCCGCCCAGCTCGTCCAGGCCTTGGCCGAAAGCAACGTGCCCTGCTCCGCCCACGACGTCCTGCCCACCGCGCTTGCGGTGGCTGGCGGAACTAGCTTGGCGAACATACTCTCCGCCCATACCGGGCAGTTCGTGGTGCAGGATATCGCCTCGCAGTGCGTCGGCCGGGTTTGCGCCCCGCAGAAAGGCGAAGACTGGTGGGACTGCTGCGCCGGCGCCGGCGGCAAGGCCCTGCACCTGATGGATTTGATGCAGCAGGACGGCAAGGTGCTTGCCACCGATATCCGCGTTCCCGCACTCAAGGAACTTAAGAAGCGCGCCCGCAAATACGGCATCCGCCACATTCGCACCCAGCCGCACAACGCCGTGTACGACGAACCCTTCAAGAAAACCTTCGACGGCGTACTTGTCGATGCCCCCTGCTCTGGCTGGGGAACCTGGCCGCGCAACCCGGATGCCCGTTGGCGCAGTTCCAAGCGCGACATTGCCCAGTGTGCCAACCGGCAGGTAAAGATCCTCAACAATGCGGCCTGGTGCGTCAAGCCCGGCGGAACACTTGTCTACGCCGCCTGCACCTTCACCCGCCCCGAAACCGAGGAGGTTGCCATGCACTTTCTCGACCAGAACCCTGGCTTTAAACTCGATCCCTTCGCCAATCCGCTCACCGGCGAACCAACGGAAGGCCAGCTTCAGATCTGGCCGTGGGACGGCCCCGGCGACGCCATGTTCATCGCCCGCTTTATCCGGGAGGAAGGTTCGTAGTTCCGCCTCTCTTGTCCGCCGTAGCCTTGCTGTGCCCTCCGAAGCTTTAGCGAAGGATGGGGCGAAGGAGGAAGGCGGCTTTCATCGCCCTTTGCCCATTAATGTGCTTGAGAATGGCAACCTGCTTGTTGAATAATGCATTTCACTCATTGAAGGTCTAATTATGAAAACAGTTCGTTCCATTATCCTGATGGCCATTGCAGCCATGCTTTTGAGTTCATGCATCAGCCGCACAACCACCACCAACGCCCCCTTGGGGCAAGGCGAAGACGGCAAGGTGACCGAAAAGAAGCTCATCTGGATCTGGCAGAAAGAGTTCCGCAATCCATAAAAGCCACCCGTCTCGATGGCTCATTCCTCCGAGGCACCGCTTCCCTGCGGGTAAGCGGTCTCTACACAGGAAGTCTGATTTAGCGGTGCTTGGTGTAGGGAACGTTTAACCGACCAGCGGAAGGAAAACGTTGTTGCTTTGCGTCCAATTTTCGGAAATATCCTTCCCATTTTTTCCAATGTCTGGAAAATTCACCTTCTCATCTTCAAGGGAAAGAATAGGCAGTGGCTAAATTCATCATTAACGGCGGGAAAACGATCGGGGGAACCTTCCACCCGCGCGGCAACAAGAATGCCGTGCTGCCCATGCTCGCCTCCTGCGTGTTGACCGATCAGCCCGTGGTGCTCCGCAACGTCCCGCTCATCAACGATGTCAAGGTGATGCTCCAGTTGCTGGAATCCATTGGCGTTGCGGTTTCGTTGGATGGCCACACGGTCACCCTTTGTGCCAAGAACTTGAAGACCACCGAGCTCGACCAGGAACTCTGCGCCCGCGTCCGTACCTCCATTCTGCTCGCCGGGCCACTGACCGCGCGCCACGGCGGGGCAACCATTTATCCACCGGGCGGCGACGTGATCGGACGCCGCCGCCTCGACACCCACTTCTACGGGCTGCGCTCCCTTGGCGCGGAAATCTCCACCGACCAAGCCTACCGGTTCAAGGCAGGACCGCTAAGCTCTTGGAAAATGGTTTTCGACGAAGCCAGCGTGACCGCCACCGAAAACACCATGATGGCCGCCACCCTTGCGGAAGGCACCTCAACGATCTACAACGCCGCCTGCGAACCGCATGTGCAGGATCTTGCCCACCTGCTGAACC
>JBDLHZ010000078.1:0-9060 GCA_039715135.1 Verrucomicrobiota bacterium | reverse complement strand
TCCGGATGCCGTGAACGATCCGGATTCTGAATATGGAAACCCGCGCCGCATCGAAGTGGTCGACAACCAACCCGTTTACCCAAGCTTTCTATTCGACCCCACCCTCATGGCTTCCGCCGTGGTGCGGGATGCATGGACGATGGAGCGACTCGAAAATGCCACTATTGAGTTTGTTTATGAGGGATCACAGGGGAGCATTACAAAAAGCAAGTATCCACCAACAGCCAGCTATGCCAGCAATTGGCTCAGTGATGCGGAGGGAAACTTCCCCTCAAACACCATTTTGTATGTACATGACTATGATTTGCAAATTTCCCGCTCCGCTTATGAATTGTTCACGTCGAACAACATTATCACGAACGCCTCGGCTGGGGACTCGTTTGATCTTGGAACTCTCTTTCTCCAGCCCATCGACAACAACACAAACCAAATCGCCGATGCTTGGGAAACGCTCTATTTTGGATCGGGTAGCAATGTGGTAGGCGATGCGGATGCCGACGGCGACGGCATGGGTAACCGCGATGAATATGTGGCCGGAACAGACCCCACCAACTGGTACAGCCACCTATGGCTGGAACCCATCGTTGGATCAAACAGTTTTGAATTGGCGTGGTACACGGAGCCGGATCGCACCTACTGCGTCGGCGGCACCACCAATCTATGCGCCGACACATGGGTGCAGGTAGCCGGACCATGGGAGGCCACCAATGGCCAGCTCGAAATCGTCTGGGCCGAAACCAACCACCATCTAAGCTGGGTCAACAGCTATCGCGTCGAGGTCGTTCCCTGCTGGTGGGAGGGAACCAACCAAGTGCTGATCCGCACCAACGATTGGCCTACGGGTGGTGGTGGCACCAATACCTGGCCGGGCGGGCCGCCGCCGTTGCCGTGATATCCGGGCAGAGCCGGTTGATCCGAAAGCGGTGTCGCCCGTTGGTTGCCACCGCACTCCAAGAGATCCCTTAAAAATGCCAAATGCCGGAGACGAAGAGCTGGTGCTCGTTGGCGTCGGAATGGACGGTTTGCTCGGGGAGTAGAGAACCCATTACATTTTCGCCGCGTTCAAAAATATAGGCTACGTCGAGTACTGCCTTGCCGGGATCCTTGCCAAGTGAAATGCCGGAGCCGAGGCTGAAGCCCCAGTATTCATCGGGCGAACCGGTGGTTGGGCGCTGTTCCCAAAATATTCCGCCACGCAACGGGATTTCCGTCTGCGATAATACAAACAGATATTCTCCGCCGAGGCGCACGGACCAGCAGTCCTCCAATGCCGAGAAGGCGTGGGGTTCGCCATTGAGCGGGTTGATGCGCTCCTCGCCTTCAGCCTTGTAGGAATAGTCGGACCAGTGCGTGCGGCTGGCATCCATTGAGGTGTATAGCCGGTCGCTCCAACGCCACAGGGTCCCGACGGACCAGTAGAGCGGGAAGGCATATTCCACGTCGCTCGTCCGGATCTCCAGAAACCGGCTGCTGGCCACCTCGACCCGGTTGCTGTCGAAGGTGGATGCCTGATGGTCGATCCGCTTGGTTTGCCTGCCCTGTCCCGTCCATGGCAGGTCGAGGGTTGCCCCGAGCGACAGCTTTTCACTTGCGGCCCAGAGAGCGCCAAGAGTGGCATTGAAACCATGGAACTGGTCGGTGGTGTTGGCCTCCAGATATTGACCTTCTACCTCATAGGCATCTGCCTGAATATTGGTTTCCTGATCGCTAAACGGAGCAGTGGTTGTCGTTCCAGAAATATAGTTGGTTATGGGGCTGTCTTCATCACCACTATACTGCTCCCCGCTCCAGCTAATGACCGCCGTGGAAGTGCGGGTATCGGTTACATCGGCCATGCTATCGGACGTTCCCTCATAATCTGCAACCATGGTGGACTCGATTGGGTTGCCGCGACTGGCACCATCGGTGTAGAAATTGAAGGCCATGCCCACTGAAAACTTCGGAGAGATCTCAAATGCAAAAGCGGGTGAAAACGCATCGATGGTGCCCGACTGCCTAAAGTCGATACCGGATAGCAACGTGGAATCGAGGATCTGGTCGATCCGGCTTTCCGCTTCGGTCGTAGTCTCGGTTATTGCCGTCAGGCTCTTGAACGTGTCATCGAAGTAGTTAGTCGTAGTCTCGAAAAAAAGCTGGTTGATGGTGGTGTCGACATTTTGCTGGTTGCTGCCGCTGAAGCGGGCGGTGAATTCATGGGTAAAGTCGTAGGCTTCCTGATAGTTGAGGGAAACCACGGCATTGCCGTTATTGAGCAGCAAGGGGTAGACCGCGCTGAGATAGTTGAGCTCGCTGCTGGTGTAGCGATCCTGCCCCGTCTCGAGGTCGTGGTTTTTGGATTCATGGGTGTCTTCCCTCGCCGAGAATCGATAGACGGCCGAAGCCTCGGGTCGTTCGAGCTGCACCAGACCTGCGGGATTCCATGAAGCGGCGGTGGCATCGTCCGCAACCGCAGTGAACGCCCCGGCCTGGCCAAGCGCCCGCGCACCGGAACCGACGGGTAGCGGGGCGGAGAAAATAGTTGGGGGTCGGAACCCGGCATCGGTCGGCGGGTCGGGTTCGACCAATTGGCCGGTCGGCCCGGCATGGCTAATATCCACCACGATCATCCCGCCCGGCGTCGGAATCGAGACCGGAACCGCCCACAACATGGAGGGCAGCACAAGCCACGCGGCAGCCATCAGTAGATGGAAACGAAATCGCTGCTTTTTTGCGGGGGATTCCCCCGCATTCTTGGCGAGGGAAAAGATATACATCCCATTGTTGATGCGCATACTTGAAGCTTTAGATAGAATGCGGGTAAGATCAACTGCATTTTCGAGTGCGATTTATTTTTTTTCAAGAAGGCCCCGTCGCTAAAGCGGGGGTTTACCGAATGAATGAAACATCTTCATATTCCGATCAGGAACTGCTGGAGGCGATGCACGAAAAGGGTGTCTCCGGCTGGGATCTTTTCTGCACGCATTTTGATCCGATGATCAAATCCATCGCCAGATGGCCAAAGTGGAATTTTTCGGAACACGAACAGGAGGATGTCCGGCAAAATATCCATGTGCAACTCCAGTCCGCCTTGCCAAACTTCAGGCAACAGAGTTCGCTATCCTGGTTCATCAAGAGAATCGCCATGCGGCAGTGCGCCAACGAAATCCGGAGACAGAAGCGCTGGAGAAGTGTCATGATGCCCGCCGTCCAAAAAACGGCAACCGGAAGCTGGAACGAAATGGAGTTTGCAAACCCGGATGCACTGGATCCGCATCATGAGGCCGTTCAAAGCGAGCGCCGGGACAATCTGCGCTCAGCCCTGCAACAATTGAATGAAACCTGCAAGGAAAGCATCAACCTGTACTATCTGAAACATCGCTCCTACCGCGAGATAGCCGAACAGCTCGGCATCGCCATGAACACGGTTGGGAGCCGGTTGTCCAAATGTCTCGACAAACTCCATGAAAATCTCCGTCGGCACCCCTCGTATGAAAGGATCAATGAATGAAAGCCTTAAAAGACCAGATATGGGCCTACCTGCATAACGAACTGGCTCCCGATGAAAGAGCCCGCTTCGAACGCGCGTTGCAAGGCGATGCCGACTTGCGCGAGGCTTTGGAAGAGCGTCGGCAAACGCACCGGGAACTGGAAAACATTTTGCCCATTCTCGACAAAGGGGACGAGGGTGACGACCAACTCGAAGAGAGGTTGATTGCTGAATGGGAATCCGAACACCCGGAATATGCAGAGGTGCCTATTCGCAAACCGCGCCGAAGAATCCTGTATTTCAGCCTGCCGCTGGCTGCTGCCGCGGCGGCAGCGGTCTTGCTGCTCGCCCTGTCTCAAAAACCAATCCATTGGGAACGCACATCCTATGGCTCCGCTCCCCGGTTGCGTGGTCAACCCGTTATGGAGCCACGCTACACCCGTGCCGAGTTGAAACAGGTCGATGGCGAGTTGCAAGAAACCATAGAAGCCCATCTCGAACAACTCGCTGTTCCTTCCAGGCCGTGGACGCTGAAAATCCATATACAGGAACTCGTCGGCGGGGCATTGACCGTTGAGATTGCCGGGCACCCCCGCAAAACCCCGGAAGTTTCCGAGGCTTGGAACAGGAGCTTCCAAAGCTTGGAAAACTTCCGGGGCCATGTTCCAGAGTTTGGGAAACAGGTTGCTGAAGACCTTGCCGAACGGAACATTCCATGACCCGGGATGCCTATCTGCCCGCACTGCTGGCTGTCGCATTGATCGCACTGCTTCCGGGATGCACCTCCATCCCGAGCCACCGCAACACCGATCCGTATGTAATCCGCCACCACACCTGGTGGAACTATTACCAGCGCGGCCGCCTCTATCTGCGGAACGGAAAGTTCCATGAGGCACGGAAGGATTTTGAAACCGCACTGGGTCGAATTCCCGGCGCGCGCCATCCCTACACGCGGGAACGTTGGCGGGTGCGAACCTATGGCATGCACATGATGGAAGGCTACTTTCCGCATCGCGAACTCGGTATCTGCCTTTATGGACTGAACCAGCCCCGGGAAGCGCTCGACCTTTTGGAAACCTCCATGCAGATGGAACCATCGGCCCGCGCGAAGTTCTACATCAACCGCATTCGCGAACAGCAGGCCATGGCGGCGGCTCCCCCTCCCGGCATACAGGTCGATTCCCTCCCCGGATGGATCAATCAAAGAACCATCTCGGTACAAGGCACGGCTCTCGGGTCAAACCTTGTTTCGAGCATCACCATCAACGGAAACCCGGAATTTATCGAGCTGGCCATGCCCCGGCTGGACTTCCATCGCAAGATTCCCTTGCAGGAAGGGCGCAATCAAATCCGTATCCGTGCAGAAGATATCGCCGGAAAGCAAACCACGACCAACCTAGTCATAATGGCGGACTGGACCCCGCCGCAAATCCACCTTGATCGTTCCGGAACCTCGCTAACCATTTCCTGCCGGGACAACCTTGAACTCCAGCGGCTACAGGTCAACAACCTTGCCGCATCCCCCTCCGGGAAAGAGCACATCCTCGTCTGGCCTCTTGAACCAATTGAGCCGCTTCAACTGGCCATTTCCGACCGTGCCGGAAACCAAACCGAATGGTCGTTGTCCAAAAAAGAACTGCGCCATCTGGCACAGGGCAAAGAAGCCGCGCCGCCGCGACTGCACATTGTCGATGCCGGAAAAACCATCACGCTATACAACCCCGAATACGCACTGGATATCCAGGCGGAAGACGACACCGCCCTGCGTGCGGTCGAACTGAACGGGGAAAACCTGCTCTCCCGCACCACGCCGCTTTTCCGCACCCTGCGCCGCATCCCGCTTTCCCCGGGCACCAACCATCTGGCGCTGGCCGCCGAAGACCACGACGGCAACCGTTCCAGGGAACAAATCACCGTAATCTATCGCCAGCCTGAATGCATGGCCCGAACCTACCGTCTGGCAGCAACGCTTTCGCCTCTTGCGGGAGAGATTCCCAACCGCGCATTCGACCGGCGGGTCAACCATCTCATTGGGCAGGAACTGACCCTCGATCCGGTTCGTTTCTATCTGCTCGCCTCCGAGGACGAAAGCCAGCACCTGCAGAAAGAGCAAACCCTCTCCGGCAGCGAGCTGGCTGACCCGCGAGCCTTGCTGAAGCAGGGAAGGAAGCTAAACGCCGACATGGTTTTCATCGCCCGGGTTCTGAGTGACGGTTCCGGGCAGACCGTCTATATGCAGGTTCTCGACACCAGCAACGGCAACGAGCTGTTCACTGAAGATATCTATTTGGAAGACCTTCGCCTGCTACCCCGGCAGATCGGTGGCCTGGTCATGAAAATCGAACAGCGCTTCCCGCTCATTCAGGCAAGCATCCAAAAGCAGGACAAACGCCTCTTTATCGATGCGGGTGAAAAGAACGGGGCGCAAAAAGGAATGCGGTTTCTTGTGATCCGCTCCAGTGGCTCCATCGGGCAAGGCCATGTAGTCCATGCCGGAAACCATCCTGCGGAACTCGTTGTTTCAGAGGTTGAGTCTAAAACCGCCATGGTTATAATTCCGCGCGGACAAGGCAGACACTCCGTTCAAGCGGGAGATTACGTTTATTCACGATGAAAATGCGCAGCCAGTACATTCTGTTCGGGGCTCTTGCCTTGGTGGCCGCGGGTTGCGACCGTCCAACGCAGAAAGTCCCAGTACAGAATCCTGCCACCCCGGCGGTTCCGATCCTTAATTACCATGCACTGGTCATCGGTGTTGACGACTATGCAGGAACCGGGTGGCCGCAACTCGGCACCGCCCGCGCCGATGCCGAAGCCATGGGCAACATCCTTCAATCCCGCTATGGGTTCAACGTCACGGGACTAACCGGTTCGCAGGCCACCCGGGGAAACATCCTGCGCGCGCTCGACCAGTTGATGCATCTGACCGCCAACGATGCCCTGCTGATCTACTTTGCCGGACACGGATTCTATGACAAACAGATGGATGAGGGATATTGGATTCCCCATGGTGCCCAGCGGTTCCGAATGGGCCAGCCGGCCAAGGAGGATTGGCTCTGGAACAGCAGTATCAGCAGGGTTCTCAACGCCTTGCCTGCCAAGCATGTTCTCCTGATGGCCGACACCTGCTACGCCGGATCGCTCTTCCGGGGAGAGGAAGAGGTCTTGAAATCCAATCCGTGGTACCACCGCGCGATGGAGGTGCCGTCACGCTATCTTATCACCAGCGGCAACCTGGAGCCGGTACTGGATAGCGGAATCCGCCACAGTGTCTTTGCACAGGAAATCCTGAATTATCTTCAATATGGTGATCGGGATCTCTTTTCGGCCTCCGATATCGCGGTATCGATCCGTGCCAAGGTGAGTGAATTGACCGGGCAACTCGTACGCATGGGACCGCTCGTCTCCCCCGCACATGCGGGCGGTGAATTTGTTTTTGTCCGTTCCGACACCGAACTTCCGGCTCCGGTGGTTGCCCATGCAGAACCGGAGAAGCCGGTCTTCCGAAATGCTGAACCAGCGAACCCCCTGCAGCAACTGGCAAGCCAGATCGAAACCTATTCCCGCAAAGCCCCGGAAGATGCCTTTGTCCGACCTCGCATCCTCGCTTGCATGGGACCAACGGGTGGCAATCCCGAAGAGGCCGCCATGGTTCGCAGTCGGCTTCATAAGAGTCTGGATGCCATCGGCGGATGCATCCTGGTTGAGCGCAAAGCCTTCGACACGCTCCTTCAGGAAATGAACCTCGGGCGCTCGGAATTGGCCGACCGTCGCGCAACCACGGAAATCGGCAAGCTGCTTCCCGCCAGCTTGATTCTCTTTGGGGAAATCATTCCGATCGGAAACCAGCAGGAAATCCACCTCCGGATTGTCGATACCGAAACATCGCGCGTGCTCAGCTCTGCTTCCGTTTCGTTTACAAACCATGACGACCTTGGCGTGGCTTGCCAAACGCTTGCCGAACGAATCATGAAAACCATGAACAAGGCCCGCCCGCTCCTTATTGCAGCCCGTCAGACAGAAAGTGGAAAGCTTCGGGCTGGCTGGGGGGAATTCCACGGAGCGCGCATCGGGGATCTGTTCAAGATCATTACCCGCGACGCCGTCGGCACCATCTCCGAGAAGGAAATCCCGCTTGGTATCGCCCGCCTGCTTTCACTGGGTGAAGAACAAGCCGAGTTTCAGGCCGAGTGGAGCCAAGCCGCAACCAACCGATCGACTACCTTGTGGTTGAAAGCAATTCTTTAACCATCTGGCCATCCGATCCGCCATCCCTTCGACGTGCCGCACTGCGCATAAAGCTTGTTGATATGTAGAGCAGATCTGCGCCAGAGGGCAAATCCATCTTTGCCCGGATACGTTCCCTGTAGCTCTCAACCGTCTTCACACTCAGCTTCATTTTTTCGGCAATGCGTTTGGGGACAAACCCGCAACCGGTAAGGCAAAATACTTCGGTCTCCTGCCGGGAAAGCCCGGTAAGCATACTCTCTTGCGCCAAATGAGCACTCCATTGCAACTTGGCAGTATTCCCTTCCCGCACCGATTGGATTGCATGGATGAGGTCGTCCAGCGAATTTTCGGAAGACACATATCCATCCGCACCGGCGCGTAGAACCTGCCCGACATATGCATTTTCAAACTCCGAATCACACGAAAAGGCAATGACAGCCAACCCGGGGAAATCACACTTCAATTTCCTCAACGACGAAATCCCGGCACTGCACTTCAGTGAAACATTCAACACCAGCACATCTGGCTGATGTTGTTTGATCGGCATCCTCGCCTCATCAAGCCCGGACGCTGCCGCACAAACCTCGATCCACGTCTCCTTTTCCAATCGTTCTATCAATGCCTCGCGCAGCAAACAATATCCCTGAACCACCATGACCCGAACCATTTTATTCTGCACCACAATTTTCTCCTGGTTAGACTTCACATGTCTGTGTGTCTACCCAGTCGAACAAATGTGGGGGAATCTTCCTCAAAAAATCAAAAAAAGAGGCGGAAATCCCCGCAACGCAAAAAAGCCTCGGAAATTCCAAGGCTTTTTTCTAATTCAGTATCCGAAAGACACTGAAACCTATGTTGTGCTCTCGACCTTACTTTTTCTCTGAAAGCGTCAGCTTCTTCCCTGAATCCACCCATTGATAAAGGAGAATCTTGCAGTATTTACTTGTTGAAATGTGCATTGACCTAGCTCGCTTTTCCAATTCATCCGCGATTTTGGCCGACATGTTTATGCCGATTGTCTTGGTGTTTTTTCCAATTGGGTTAGTTGCCATATTTCTCTCTCCTCATTTGTTGGTTTAAGGAAATATATAGGCATAACGATAAAACAATCAAACACTTTGTGGTGTATTTCCCCACATTACGCAGCCCGCTTTTTTCATCAAGTCGGGGGAAGACGGAAAGCCAGCCGTGTTTTCGTTCCTCAAGCCATGCAGGGCACGCTTCGCCCCGCCGTCTTCCCATGGCTGCGCCATGCGTAGCTCGTCAGGGCAACGAAATTAGTCGCTTGCTGGCGAACGCTTTTCCGGAATGGGATTTGAGATATGTCTCGAAAGCCAGTGCCTGGTGTTTGTCCGCAAACGCAC
>JBDLHZ010000077.1:0-9077 GCA_039715135.1 Verrucomicrobiota bacterium | reverse complement strand
TTGAAGATGCCGAGGAAAACTATGCCAGGCTCTCCCTGCGCGGGTCGTATCAAATCAACCGCAACAACTTCATCGATCTCGGGTATGAGATTTCGCAGCGCGCGACGGATTCGGTGGGCCTAAAGGAATATACCCGGAACCGGCTCGATATTGGCTGGAGATTGCGCCTCTAGCAGCATGCGGATAGTTAGAGTTTTGATTTGAAGACAAGATGGTGAAGGTTTACCTTCACCATCTTGGTTTTTGAACAGGAGTTTTGAATATGAGCAATGAACCTGCGGAACAGCAGTCGGGTACCCTTCACTTCCTTGATTATTGGCGGGTTGTCCGGTCGAGAAAAGAGATTGTTCTTGCTGTTACCATCCTCGTTGTATTGACGGGTACGGTGTACACGTTGATGCTTCCGAGTATCTACGCGTCATATTCAAAGATTGCCGTCTCCGAGGACGCGCCGGAGATCAATCCTTTTGGTGGACCCCAAACGTACTATTCCAGCTACAACCCCTATTTCTTGAAAACCCAGTTCGAGGTGTTGCAGTCGAAACCCATCCTGCACGAAGTGATCAACCGCCTCAACCTGCAGTCGGAATGGGGAAAGGATGGGGGGAAACTTTCCCGCGATGTGGCGTACAAGATCCTTAGGAACAGCATCAGTGTGTTTCAACAACGCGATACCTCGCTCATCGTGATTTCCGCAAAGCGCGACAACCCCAATGAGGCGGCAAAGATCGCGAACGAAGTCGCGGAAGTCTACCGCGATTCGCGCCTTGATTTGGCGTACACGGTTGCGCGCGAGGCCATCAACAAGATCGAAGAGGCGCTGAAGGAGCAACTCCTGCGCGTTGAAGATTCCGAAAACAAGGTGCAACTGCTTCGTGAAGAGCTCGATATTGCCGTCATAGGGGGCGAGGGCAGCTACGATGTCGATGAAATGCGTGTCCAGCAGATGGAAGGCGATCGTTTGGCCGCCCACCGGGAGATGCTTGACAAGGAGAGTCTGCTGAAAACACTGGAAGAGCTGGACGACAAGGATCTTATGGAGCAGGCCTCCTACATCACATTTGATCAAATTGTGGTGAGCACCGTGCAACAGATCCAGGATGTCGACCTTCAGCTAAGTGCTCTCGATGCCGATTTTGGCGAGAACCATCCAGAGGTTAAGCGGTATTATCTCCAAAAGGACAAGCTGGAAGAAACGCTTAAACTGCGCCTGCAGGCACTTCGAAATGGCCTTCAGACCGACTATGTGGTTGCCAAGAACCGGTACGAAAATCTCGACAAGGCATTGGCGAGTGTTCGCGCCACCAGCATTGAGTCGCAAGGGGAAAAATATCGCCCATTCAGGATTGCCTTGGCCCAGCTTGATACCGAGCGGTTTATCCATAACCAGCTCATGTCCAAGCATCGGCAGGAAACCATTACCTTGCAGGTTCCGCGAAACCCGGTTGAAATCATCGACGTTGCCGAACCAAACAACCGGCGGACCAGCCCGAATGTATTCATGAACGTACTGCTCAGTATTTTTGTTGGTTTGGGCGCAGGGATTGGTCTCGCCTACTTTATTGAATACCTTGATACTTCAATCAAAACCGCCGACGATGTTGAGCGTGTGCTGGGGCTTCCAGTCCTTGGCTTGATTCCACAAAAAGTGCGTCCGTTGATCGAGGAGGGGCCCGACAGCGAACATGGCGAAGCCTATCGGGTGCTTCGCACCAATCTGGCATTCACCGAAGGGGGATCGCACAAGGGCGCGTTTTGCGTATTGAGCGGCGGTTCCGGCGAGGGCAAGTCGACTACCGTGTTCAACCTCGCCTATGTTTGTGCACAACAGGGTGAAAAGGTTTTGCTGGTTGATGCCGACCTTCGCCGGCCGGTCCAGCACCTGATTCTTGGTGTATCCAATCGTTTTGGGTTAACCAATGTACTTTTGCGTGATGTGCCCGTGGAAGAGGCTATTAAGGCCACGAGTGTTCCCAACCTCCACTTCCTCCCGAGCGGGCGCCTGCCGCGTACATCCCTGGGGGTGTTGGACCCGAAGCGGATCGGGGAACTCATTTCCAGTTTGAAGACGAAATATGATGTGGTTCTCATCGACACTCCGCCGCTGGTTGGCATCAGCGATTCGGCAATCATCGCAAAGGAAACCGACGGTGCCATTCTCGTGGTGCAGTACCGTAAATACCCGCGCGACATGCTCGTCAAGGCAAAGCAGATGATAGGGACACTGGGCGTTACCACGGTGGGGGCGGTCTTGAACAACATCAACATAATGCGTGATGACTACTACTATTATTATCATTCCGACTACTCTGACTATTCCGATTATCAACACGACTTCCAAGGCGAAGCGATGACGGATGAGAGTGTCTAGCAGGTTTGTGGAAAGAGGTTGAAGAGATGGTTCGAAAGTTGTTTTTCAGTTTAATGTTGGTTGCGGCCGTTCTTGTGGGCGGTTGCGTGATTCAGCCCGTCAATGCACCCCCCCCGGAGCAAGGGAGTTCGGATTTGGCTGGCGACGATGCGCCTTCCAGCCTGTCGGCACCCGGTACCGATGCGGCCTACAAGCTTAAGCCGTTTGATCCAATCTATATCCGGTTTAGCGGAATCATGGAGCAGCAGCAATTGGAATTGGTCATTGATGAAAACGGCGAAGTCAGCCTGTTGCATATTGATGAACCGATCAAGGCCGCTGGGCTTACGGCCTCCGAGCTTGAGCAAAAGATTGAGCAGCTCTATGTTGAAGGTGGGATCTACAAGAACGTATCGGTCAACGTGACCATGACGGCGAAGATTTTCTATGTGCAGGGCGAGGTGAACCAGCCGGGGCAGTTCCAGCTCATGAGCGGCACCACCTTGTTGCAGGCCATTGCCGGTGCGCGCGGCTATACGCCGTTTGCAAACAAGAGAAAGGTGACCATCACCCGCTACGGCAAAGTCTACACCTACAACACCAAGGATCTCGAAAAGGATCCTTCCAAGGATGTAAAGATCGAGGCGGGCGATGTAATCAAGGTTTGGCAGCAGTGGTACTAGCCTCTGCCCGCCATCGGCCGGCACCATAGATGATGGAGTCCTGTCCAGCGGCAAAACGTATTGGTATTATCGGGGGATCGTTCGATCCCCTGCATCTAGGCCATCTGATTATCGCCCAGGATGCGGTCGAACACCTTGGACTCTCTAAGGTTGTGTTCATTCCCGCCGCCATTCCACCGCATAAGCAGCATGTACGGCAAGTCGATGCAGGGCATCGGTTGAATATGCTCAAGCTGGCTTTGGAAGACGATGCCCGGTTTTCCGTCTCGGACATCGAAATTCGGCGGGGCGGCCTTTCCTACTCGGTGGATACCGTTGAGGCATTGGGTGCAATTCACCCAGATGCGGATTTGTTTTTGATTGTCGGTAGCGATACCTTGGTGGAGTTGCATACTTGGCATCGGATTGAAGAGCTGCTTCAAATGTGCAATGTGGCGACCTTCTTGCGGCCGGGCATCGATTCGCTCGATGACATCGGCCAAAAGATCCAGGTGCCCGAAAAATATAGGGCGAAGCTGATGGATCATGTAGTTGCGGCGCATCGCATCGGGATTTCCTCCACGGAGATTCGCCGGCGGGTCGCGGAAGGAAAGGGCATTCGCTACCTCGTTCCGCCAGCAGTGGAAGCGTATATCCATGAACATGGCCTCTACCAAGACTGAAAAGGGAAAAAATGGATCAGGACCAGGAAGTTATTAAACAGGTAATCGGATTTCTAGAAGACCGCAAGGCCGAGGATATCGTGGCGTTGGATTTGCGGGAACTCGCCAATATCGCCGACTATTTCATTATTGCCACCGGCGCGAACAAGCCGCACCTAAGGGCCTTGCACGACGGGCTTCAGCGCCTGTTCAAGAATGCCGGGTTCAAGGGCTACCACAAAACCGGTGTTCCCGACAGCGGTTGGATGATCATGGACTACCATGGCGTGATGGTTCATATTTTCGAGCGAGAGTTGCGCGAATTCTACGACCTCGAAAAACTCTGGAAAGACGCGCCGAAAGTAAAGCTGCAGGACGACTAGCCATGGCATTCAGAATCTACAACACCATGAGCCGCGCCAAGGAGGAGCTGCTCCCGATCGACGGGAAGCGGGTCCGCATGTACACCTGCGGTCCCACGGTCTACAACTATGCCCATATCGGCAATTTCCGCGCCTACATGTTCGAGGATCTCCTCCGCCGCTACATCAAGTTCTGCGGCTTCGAGGTTGTCCAGGTGCAGAACCTGACCGATGTCGACGACAAGACCATCCGCGCCTCCATTGAGCAGGGCTTGCCACTTAAGGAATACACCAAAAAATACATCGACGCCTTTTTTGCCGATCTCGCCAAGCTCAATATCGAGCCGGCCGAGCACTATCCGGCCGCGACCGACTACATTCCGGAAATGGTCGCCCTCATTGAAAAGCTGTTCGAAAAAGGCTACGCCTACCAGTCCGACGACGGCTCCGTCTACTACAGCATCGACAAGTTTGCCGAATACGGCAAGCTCGCCCATCTCGACCGCGAGGGCATGCAGTCCGGCGCGCGCGTCGACCAGGACGAGTACGACAAGGACAACGCCGCCGACTTCGCCCTCTGGAAAGCCTACGTGCCCGAAGATGGCGACGTGGTCTGGGATTCACCGTGGGGCAGGGGACGTCCCGGCTGGCACATCGAATGTTCCGCCATGAGCATGAAGTTGCTCGGCGAAAGCTTCGACATCCACACCGGCGGGGTCGACAATATCTTCCCGCACCATGAGGACGAAATCGCCCAGTCCGAAGCCGCCACCGGCAAGCCCTATTCCAAATACTGGATGCATTGCGGCTATCTCGTCGTTGACGGCAAGAAAATGAGCAAGTCACTTGGCAATTTCCATACGCTGCGCGAAGTCCTCGACATGGGCTACACCGGTCGTGAAGTCCGCTACGAGCTACTCTCCGGCCACTACCGCCAATCGCTTAATTTTGCTTTTAAGTCGCTCGATGCCAACCGCGCCGCACTCAAGCGCCTCGATGAATTTTCCGCGAATATCAAGGAGGCGGTTGGCTCCGAAACCGAAGTAGGCGAATTGCCCGGATGGGCCGCGAATACCCGCGCCAAATTTGCCGAGGCGATGGATGACGACATGAATATTTCCGGCGCGATGGCCGCCATCTTCGATACGGTACATGCGGGCAACAAGTCCATGGCCGAAAGCGCGGTTTCCGCAAGGCAGGCGTTGGCGGTTTCTAGCCTTTGGAAAGAACTCGATGCCGTGCTTGGGATACTGGAAGCACCGGAAGAGGAGGTTTCCACCGAGGTGGCGGAGCTGCTCGAAGCCCGCACCGTTGCGCGCGCCGAAAAAAACTGGGCGGAGTCCGACCGTATCCGGGACCGGCTGGCCGAACTCGGTTGGACGGTAAAGGACACGCCCGAAGGGCCGAAACTCAGAAAGCTCTAGTAGAGCCGCCGCTATGAGGTGGCTCCCGGTTGATTGGTTACGTATTAAGCATTACGAATTATGAATGGCAAATTCATCACTTTCGAGGGACCGGAAGGCTGTGGCAAATCGACGCAAATCAAGTTGCTGGCCGAAAAACTCGAAACACAGGGCATCAAGGTGGCCTGTACCCGCGAACCGGGAGGAACCGCCACCGGCGAGGCCATCCGTAATATTCTCCAGCACAACGCCGCTGGCGAAAGCCTCGGGGAACGCGCTGAATTGCTGCTCTTTACCGCCAGCCGTGCGCAGTTGATGGATCAAGTGGTGCTTCCAACCCTTGGCCGGAACGTGTGGGTGCTTTGTGACCGCTTCATCGACTCCACCATGGCCTACCAAGGCTTTGCCCGCGGTATGGACATTGCCACGCTCGATGCCATCAACGACTTTGCCATCAATAGCCGCAAGCCCGATTTGACCCTCCTGCTCGATCTTGACGTTGAAAAGGGCTTCCAGCGCCTGGAAGAGCGCTATTCCGACGGAAATGAAACACACGACCGCTTTGAGCGCGAAGCGCGCGAATTCCACCAACGGGTGTGCGATGGCTACCATAAACTCGCCCAGCGCGAACCGGAACGCTTCCGTGTTATCGATGCCGATCAGACCATTGACGAGGTGGCATCCAATGTATGGGATGCAATCAAGGAGGCGTTGCTCTGATGGAAGCGGTCGACCTGCATGCCGAGACCTGGGAGGGGATACGGAACAGTTTCGAATCCGGCCGTCTGGCGCACGCCTATGTCATCGTTGGTTCTCCGCGCGGCAACGCGTTGCAGTTTGCCGAATCATTCCTCAAGCTGCTCTACTGCGAGAGCGCTGAAAAACCGTGCAACCAGTGTGCCGGCTGCCGCTTGGTCGATTCACACAAGCACGTTGATACGCTATGGATCGAGCCGCAGAGCAAGGCTCGGCAAATCAAGGCGGACGAAGTGCGCGGACTGGTCCATCGAATGACGCAAACCTCGTTCGAGGGCGGCTGGAAGGCTGGGATTCTGGTCTCTGCCGAATGCATGAATGTGAATTCAGCCAATATTCTACTGAAAACACTGGAGGAACCACCGCCAAAAACCATCTTGTTGCTGGTCACCGATTCCCCGCAAGCACTGCTGCCCACCATCATTTCGCGTTGCCAGAAAATTGTGCTTTCCACTGGCAAGGCCGATGCAGGCGATGAGGCTTGGCAGACGTCGTTGATGGAGATTATGCGCGAACTGCCTCCCGCAAACGGTCTGGCGGCCGCACGGTTGGCGGGGCGGCTCAAAGCCATCCTCGATGGGGTGAAGGCCGAAATCGCCCATGCTGTCGAAGATGAACTGGGGGACAATGACGAAGCACTTGATGAATCCAAGCTCAAGGATGTGCTGGATGCCCGCACCAACGCCCGCCTCAAGGAGGTGCAGGCCGAGGTTTTCCGCGTCATGCTCGATTGGCATCGCGATATCCTTTTACTGGTTTCCAAGGCCAATACGGCGCATCTGGTCTTTCCCGGTGAACAGGATATATTGCTTGGACAGGCTGCCCGCCACACGCAGGCATCGGCTTTACAAGCGATTCAGGTAGTGGAGGGCATGGCACGCCGCCTTGATCGGAACATCCCGGCCGCGCAGATCTTCGACGAAGCCTTCCGCAAGCTTGTGCGGGGATGAACAATATCACACCCGCTTCTGCCGTCGCTCAAGCCACGAAGGCGCAAAGATTTTTCTTCGTGTCTTTGTGGCTCTGTGTGAGTTCAACCCTTCAGTTTATGCACTAGCGCGCGCAACGCCAGCGTGTAGCCAAAGCCCTGGAATCCCATGATCTGGCCAATGCAGGCCGAAGCCGTAAGGCTCTTATGGCGGATTTCCTCGCGGGCGTGGGTGTTGCTCAAGTGGATCTCTACGGCAGGTACTGCGTCAGCCACAGCCTTGAGCGCGTCGGCCAGCCCTAGGCTGGTGTGGGTGAGCGCGGCCGGGTTGATGATGATTCCGTCGAAAGTGCCGCGTGTTTCGCCGATCCAGGTAATCAACTCCGCTTCGGAGTTGGACTGGCGGAATTCAATTACGGTTTCGGGATAAACGGCCTTCATTTCGGCTTCGATATCGGCCAACGTTTCAAATCCGTAGATTTCCGGCTCGCGCGTCCCTAGCAGGTTCAGGTTGGGTCCGTTCAGTACAAGTATCTTCATCTAATCCTCCAGATCGGGGAACAGGTTAGTTTACTCCCCATCGGGAAACAAGGATAGATCGGCCTGCACCTCGGCGGCGGCGAGGCAGGCGGGGTCGTCGTTGGCGATGTTGTTGACGCGGCGCGAGACCGGACGGATTGTTAGAACGGGTGTTACACTTATATCGACGATCGTCGATATAAGTGTAGCATTCCGGGACGGGGAAATCCATTGCGACCAAGTGTTTTGGGGCAGGATGGCGGGCATGCGGTGGTGAATGCCTTGCATGTTGCCGTCGGCGGATCGGGTGATGATTGCGCAGCGACCGTTGCGCCAGAGTCCGGCAAAAGCGAAAATCGGTTTTTCGGGCAACTGGAAGTAGTAGGGCTGCTTGCCCTTCCATTCATAGAAGCCGTCGGCGGGAACGAGGCAACGGTTGGCGGGAAGCAGATCCTTGAACATGGGTCGCTCGGCCAGCGTTTCTGAACGGGCGTTGATGATCGGCGCGCCGGAGCGGGGATTCTCGAACCCCCAGATGCATTCTTCGGCGCGGTTCGGTGCATCTTGACGGATGATGGCGATCTTTTGCATCGGGGCTATATTGTAGCGGCCATGGAAAAGGGGGGGCAGTTCGATCCCCGCCAACTCCTCCAATGCATCCTTCCGGCTCTTGGTTTGCGTGAAGCGTCCGCACATGACAGGAGAATTGAACCACAGATGAACACAAATGGACACGGATAATTTTATGCTCCGTATTGCGTATTCCTTCATCTGCGTTAACCTGTGTGTATCTGTGGTTCAATAATTCAGGAGGTTTTCATGAAACTGGTTCGGTTTGGGGAAAAGGGAAAAGAATGCCCGGGGGTATGGATGGGCGACGGGCGGATTCTGGATGTGCGCGCATTGGCGTTCCATATCGAGGACTACAACGAACATTTTTTTGCCAACCATGGGTTGGAGCAGCTCAAGTCGTTGCTGGATGATCCGGGTGCGAAGTATGTCGATGCCGATGGAGTGCGGCTTGGTGCCCCGGTTGCGCGACCGTCAAAGATTGTTTGCGTGGGAGCCAACTATGCCGACCATGCCAAGGAGTTCGGCCACGACATTCCGAGTGAGCCAATCCTGTTTTCCAAGGCAACGATGGCGATCAGCGGACCGAACGATCCCATTATCTTGCCGGATGGCGCGCAGATGGTCGACTCCGAGGCGGAGCTGGCGGTGGTGATCGGCAAAACGGCCTCCAAGATTCGGGCGGTCGATGCGCTGGATCATGTGGCGGGCTACACGGTGTTGAACGATGTCACCGAACGGGTGGTGCAAAAGGCCAACGGCCAATGGTTTCGGGGGAAGGGCTTTGACTCGTTTTGCCCAATGGGGCCGTTTCTCGTGACAGTCGATGAAGTCCCAGAACTTGCGAACCTGCATGTCTGGCAAA
>JBDLHZ010000076.1:0-9108 GCA_039715135.1 Verrucomicrobiota bacterium | reverse complement strand
ATCTGGGCGGCCCAGCCGATCTCGGCGATGGTCTGCGAGTTGACGAAGCCCATCGGCGATTGCGCATCGTTCTTGATGCATTCAATGAAGTGGCCGACGCATTCGCCGGTCTGGTGTTCAACGACATCGCCGCTGTCGGGCGTGGTGGTATCTTCCGGCCAGATGAGGTTTTCGATGCCGTCGGCCTTGCACTTTTCCGGATTGAGCGGCCAAACCCACTTGCCATCCGTGCTCTTTTCGGACCAGTAGCGGACCTTGTGCGTGCGGTCTGTCTGCGAGTCGAAGACAAAGCTTCCCTTGGTGCCGAAAATGTTGTGATAGGCATCGTAGCCATTTCCGCTGTCGATGTTGCCGAAGCAGAAGCCGGTCGCGCCGTTGTCGAACTTGACGACAATGTTGTAGAGCGGGTCGGCCTCGAACCCGCGGACATTGGGATTCTGGCTGGTGGCATAGACCGCGACCGGCTTTGCCTGCGAGGCCATCGCGAAGACCATGACGGAGATGGCGTGGTTGATGCCCATGCCGATGGCATCGCCCATGATGGACTGGTCGAGCTTCCAAACCTTGTCGCCGGCAATATTGACCGGGTGGCGGTAGTTGATTTGGATCTGGGTGACCTGGCCAAACTCGCCGTCGGCGACCATCTCGCGGAGACGCTCTTCCATGGTGTCGAAATAGAGGATGTAGTCGACGAACGTTTTCAGGTTCGGATTGGCTTCCGAGAGTTCGATCTCCTTGCAGTGGTCCCCGAAGACGGTCGATGCGGGTTTTTCGCAGAAGACATGCTTGCCCGCCTCCATGGCCGCGATCGCCTGGGGAGCGTGGAAACTGTTGGGGCTGACCAGCCAGACGGCATCGATCTCCGGGTTGTCCACGATCTTTTGGTAATCGTCGACAAGGAGGTCTTCGCCAAGGCCGAGACCTTTAAGGACTTCTTTGCCGCGCTCGGCATTCTTCTCGAACAGCGCGACCACTTCCGCATCGTCACGCTCCGTGATCCGCTGCATCTGGCAGGAACCCATCCAGCCCGCACCAACAAAACCAACCTTTATCTTCTTCATATCAACCTCCGATTCATTCAATGTTCATGTTTACGAATTATTCATCCGGCATGTAAATACACTACAGGAGTGGGTGTAGCACACGCTTCACCGCCGGATTAATATTCTTGTATCCCGCCTCCATAAGATCGGCCAAGGTCCGGGCCATGTCCATATCCAAACGCTTGAGGAATTCGTCCCATTCACCGGCATGGCGGTACAGCGCAGTGACAGCGAGCTGCTTGGTGACGATCGCATCGCGATAGGCCGTGAATTCCGGACGCCTCAGAGTCCGAAGAATCCGATCCATACCGACGCATTTGCGCAAGGTGACCGGGACATACGCCTTCAGTGCGGCCTGGACAAGCGATCCATCCGGCAACAAAATGTCCTTTTTCTCCATCAACTTTTCCTGCAAGGAGAGCATTTGCTCGCTGGTCCGAACGGAGAGTTCGAACAAAGGAACCCCTTCCTTTTCATTCAATGCAAGCAATATGCGGGTTTCCGCAACAGCGTTGCGCTGGATGGAGGTGAACATGTCGGCAATCAGCCTAACCTGTGTTTCCGGATCATCCAGAATCGTTTTCCCATAGGCGTTGCCGAGCAGGATCGCCGGGAGCACCTCCCCCATCGAACTACAGGTTACGCCACCCTTGTTGGCGGTCGAATCCTTGATCTGCCTGATATCCGTCCCTGTGGCAATCACCCGGCGGGCGGCATCGTCGAAGAATACATTCGCACCCTCCACAATCACCTGCAGTTCCTTGAAAATATCCAGGAAGGTACGAACATTGCCGGAGTTGATTGTTTCGCGGAATCCGCCGCAGGGAATAAATGCCTGGATGTTTGCCTTGGCGATGAGCGGACGGATTTCCGGACGGGTCAGGAAGGTGCGGTGGAACAACACTCCATCATCGACCTTTGTCCCGTCCGGAAGCGTGAAGCCGCCGGCAACGCCCGGCATCTTGAATCCGTTCGGGCCGAGTTTTTCCTCCGGAAAATCCATGCTGTTCAAGCGGGGCGAGGAGTGGCGCGCCAGCGCCAAATCGAGCAGTGCATCGCGATCCAGCCCGTCTGGATCGAACAGGATGCCGCCGCCGTCGATCAAAAGGCATATCCGGCCTTTGAACGTCTGGATCTGGTTGGCTCCCAAGTCCCCGTCCGGCCCGCCGGTCATCATGAGATTCAACGAGGCCTCGTCCATGCCGAGGTGTTTGATCACCGTTCGGAAGGAGGCCATGACACTTGCGGTGGTCATGCCGCTGGTCGCAATACGCGAACCGACCTCTTTCCGCACTGCGGACATATTCCTGGAGACCACCTTGGAGACGCCGTCCAGCAGCAGCTCCGTTCCTTTTTCGCCGCGACCCACAAGGCTGAAGACTTTCCCGTCCTCCGTGAGTCCGTGCGTATCGTGCGGAATGCCGATGCTTTTCCCGGTGGTCAGCGTGCGCCACAGCTTGTATCCGCGCTTCCGGGCGTACTCGGCAACGTCGTCCATGAAAGGAGCGGTTCCTTCGTCCGGACCGAAAAAGACCATTTCCGGACGGCCCAGATAATCCACCACATCCGGCGAGGGCTGCACCAGGTCCAGAATCCCTTCCGTGTAGTCCAGCACCGCCTGCAGGCCGTCGCGGGCATACTCGACGGCGGGGACAATGACCCCCTTGGAGCCGCTTTCGGCGATATCCTTGTGCTTCAACCGCTGGGCCACGGGACCGAGTGCATAGTTGAGCGGCAGCATCTGGTCGAGCTGCACGTCGTAGTTGCCCGGCGTGACGCGGATCAGGCGCAGGCCGCCACGGGCAATATCATCCGCCCGCAGGTGGGTGCCAATGCTGTAGAAGCCGGCCACAAAGAAAATACCGTGGACTTTCGAGGGGAAGACCAGCGGGTCGAGAACGCCGGAATCCATCCGGAATGCGAAGGAGCGTTTTTCCGGCAGGTAGAAGTTGGTTTTGAGCACATCGGACAGCAAATGCGTCATGAACGAAAAGATGTCGCGCGATGTCGCGTCGTCCATGAAGACAACCTCCATCTGCCGGTTGAAATCAACGATTTTCCTGGCCAGAGCGGACGGGGAGGTCCGGCGCGCGCGGGCCGGGTTGAAGCGACGGTCGAAGAGGCCATAGACCTGCTTTACAAGTTCCGGATGCGAACAGACGGCTTGCAGGATCGTGTCCCATGTGTACTCGTTGCGGTTCGACTCGAAGATCCGGCGTGTCATGACTTCCCGAAGGTCGGGACGGGACAGGGCATTGACCACCTCCCGGTCCGCATCGAGATCCTTGCAGATGAACCCATGCACAAATGCCACGGCATTGGCGGAAAAAACATATTCCTCAAAGGAGAGTCTTCCTTTGACATAGAGCAGGTCAAGCGGCCTGTTCCCGGCCATTGCCAGCAGTCCCCTAACCCGGCCGACTGCCGTTTCCAAGGCTTTATTTGCGGGGATGCCCTTGAGGTAGAGCGAGCAGATGGATTCGATATGGCCGGTGTCGCCCCGGTACGTTTCCCAATAGGCACGGGTCAATGTGATTCCGGAGTCCTCCATGATCTTCCTGATGACGGGCAGGATGGAGTGGGAGAAGTCATCATGGAACATGATGCGTGTTTCCTTCGTCGACAAGCAGCGGGAGGTCTCAACGACTGGCGTTGCCTTCCCTCGGGTGCGCTTGAGAAACCCCATGTAGCGTAGCCGCGTTTTCTCTGGAATGGCGGCTTTGCTGCCGGAGCGGGAAAACGCAAACGGCGACTCCCCCTCCTTGAGCTCATCCAGATCCTTGCACTGCTCCGGACGGACAAGGTAGGTGTGGTATCCGTGTTTTTCACCGAAATAGTATTCCACCCGTCCGCCGATCATCGCAACATCAAGCAGCGATTCCATCCGATCGCGGGTCTCGGCGCTTGCAATCCGCACCCGGACACCGCGGCCGGCATCCATCTGCACCTCCGCCAGCTCGCCGTGCAGGACAAACTTGCCGTCCTCCCGGGTAATGTTGCGCCCGATGACGCGCAGGATGTTTTTCAGTGCATCCTTGGATATGTTTTTGAAAAAATAGGTCGGCAATCCCAAATCACCCACCAAGATGCCAACCGCCTCGTTGAGGCACACCGCCGTGAGCAGGCCTTCATTCGTGAGTTCAATGACGGCCTCGTACAAAAGAGCGACATCCAGCCCGGCCGCGGTTGTCTTGTCGCCAATGTCGCCGGTTATTGGAACCGTTTGGTTATCCATGATCTATACACTCCGGAAAATTAATGACTGTTCCCCATTATATTTTCAGCAACGCGGCAGCGTTGCCGAAACACATTTGTCCGAGTTCGGTGTCATCCACACCCAGAACCTCCTTGCAAACCCTGGCGCACCGGGTCAGGTCGGCACCACTTCCGGCCAGCGTTGGTGCATTCAGGTTCTGCACACAACCCTCTTCCGTCAGCCGCACACGGGTTCCGAAGATTTCATATTCGCCGGGAGGTTGTCCCGCCACCGGAGCGGCGTCGGAGGTGAGAATGATTCTACCGGCTCCCTTCGCCGCATAAACGGTCCTGATGAAATCCGGTGGGAGGTGGAACCCGTCCGTGATCAGCATCACCGAAAGCGGGCTGGCCAGGATCGCCCAAATAGTGTTTTCTGTACGATTCAACTGGTTCGGGATCCCATTTCCAAGATGGGTGGCCAGCGTTGCCCCGGCATGGCAGGCATTCTCGATTTGCCATGAATTTGCCAAGGTGTGCCCGACCGATACGATGACCTTGTTTTCCACAAGGTGTTCGATCAGTCCGAGCGCACCCGCCCCCTCGGGAGCCAGCGTGACCAGCCGGACATGCCCTCCGGCCAAATCCTGCAATCTTTTGAAATGGTCGATGGAAGGTTCGCGGACATGCACTTTTGGGTGCGCGCCGACCGCTCCGTCTTCCGGGCTGATAAACGGCCCTTCCAGATGAATGCCCGGGAGGCGGGAATCCTCCTCGCAGGCTGCGGCCAAAAGCGGCAGAACGCTCTGGTAGACCTCCGGCGAACTCGTGACCACGGTCGGCATAAACTTTTCCGTTCCTGCCTGCTCCAGCAGTTCCGCGATCCGGACAATCCCTTCCCTCGTCAACCCGGAGCTTGAAAAATCCACGCCGCCCCATCCGTTCACCTGAAAATCAATGCCCTTGAATGAATCCATCTGCACTTCTCCGTTTAAAGTAGGACAGGCTTCAGCTTCCTATGACTTCGTCGCACGCTTCCTCCAGCACGGCAATCCCGTCGCGCAACTGGTCTTCGGTGGTGTTCAGCGGCGGCGCAATCTTAATGCACTCTCCTGCAATGCCGACCGGTGCAAACATGAGTAGTCCCTTGTGGAAGCATTTTTCATTGATCTTTACGGCCAGTTCGGGATCCGGGGTTTTGGTGCCCGGCAAAACGCACTGAATGCCCGCCACCAATCCACTGGCCTGCACGCAACCCAGCACATCGGGATATTTCCGCTGAACCCGCTCCAGCTCCGGCTTCAGGATTTCGCCAAGTTGCGCCGCATTCTCAACCAGCTTTTCATCATGGATCAGCTCCAGGCTCTTCAGGGAAGAAACCACGGGTAGCGGACTGGCGGAGTGGGTGGAGGTCATGGAGCCGGGGGCGTAGAGGCCCATGATATCCTTGCGGCCGATCACTGCGGAGAGCGGCAGCGAGGAGGAGATGCCCTTGCCGCAGGCAACGAGATCCGGCTTGATGTCGTAGAGTTCGTAGCAGAACATTTTCCCGGTGCGGCCAAAGCCGGCCTGCACTTCGTCCATGATCAGCACGATGTCGTTTTCCTTGCAAAAGGCTTCGAGCTTCTTGGCGTATTCCTTCGGCAGGAAGTCCGGCCCAACACCCTGGTAGGACTCGCTCATCACCCCCGCGATCTGCTCGGGGCGAATGCCTTTGGCTTCCAGTGTTTCGAGGAACAGGTCGAAGGAGGTGTTTTCGTTCTTGTAGCCGTCGGGAAACGGAACCTGGATAAAGTTGTCGCCTTCGCCGGCGATCCAGTTTTTCAGCTTGTCCATCCCGCCCGCGAGCTGTGCACCGAGCGTGCGGCCGTGGAAGGCGTTTTCGAACGAAACAAAATATTTCCGCTCCGCACCATATTTTTCCATGGCGTAGGTGCGTGCCAGCTTGATGCAATTCTCTGTGGCCTCGCTGCCGGTCGAGAGCAGGAAGACCTGATAGCTCTCGGGATCGGGGGAGATGTCCTGCAGCGCCTTCGTCAAGGCCGCGCGTTTTTCATGCACAAACACATAGGTGGCAAGCAGCCCCTGATCGATTGTTTTCATCAGCTCGTCCTTGATCTCTTCGCGTCCGTGCCCAGCGTTGCTGATCAGCACGCACGACGACCAGTCGAGCCACTTGTTGCCCCATGCATCATAGATCTGAACGCCTTCGGCGCGATCCCAGATAATCGGCGGCTGACCCATCATCGAAACCGGTTCGCTTTCGGATAGTCTTTCAAAAACCGGAAGCGATTCCGGCACGGGAAGCTTGGTTTTGATCGTCCGGTACTTTGTATCGACCGGAGGAACTTCAACGGGTGTTAAATCATATTTGGCCATGGTTAATTTCCTCTATTTATGGGTCACTTGCAAAATCCCAATCTGGTGTGGTGCGTGCTTCCATTCTGATGGAGCACGCTGTTTTCGAATGAAGCGTGCTCCATCAGAATGGAAGCACGCGCTACACCTTTGTGAACAATGTTGCAGGCTTTGCAAGCTTCCTCCAATTTAAACATATTCCTTCAGGTAGACGCGGGGATTGTCGCCATACTCAATGCAGGCCGTCCGCCCGTCGTTTAGAATGGAAAGGCGCGCGGCCTCGACCACCAGCTCGTTGGATTTGCTGTTGGCCGGCGTGGCGATGATGCCCTTTTCGTCGGCGCGCCGGATGTGCTCGCGGCGTCTGTCGAGCGACGCATCGCCGTCCATGGACGCAACGTCGTTCTCGATGAGGTGAACCATGTTGATCGTGGCGGCCACCGACTCGTAGCCGTAGCCGACCGGCTTGTACCCCTCGCCCTCCCACGGCACCAAACGATAGAAGTCGGGGTTGACATAGTTGAACGTCGAGCCTGCGCAACCGATGCCGTCGAGATAGCTGTGGCTGACGCCGCGGAACTGGTCGTTGTGCTTCACCATGCCGGTCTTGCCCTCGCCCTCGAAGTACATCGTCAGGCACTGCTCGTTGCTGCCGGCTCCATCGTCGGGATAGCCCAGTCCGTCGACAACCGAGAGCACCGCGCCGTTCTCATAGGTCACGCGCCCATTGGCCCACATGTAGCCCTCGTTCCCGTTCGGGAAGGTTCCCTTTATGCCTGTCACAGAGATGGCTGTCGGGCGCAACCCGGTAATGAACTGAACCAGATCGACGTAGTGGCATCCCACATAGACAAACGGATCGGTCTTGTCGCAGGTGAACCAGTTCTGGAAGTTTGATGAGCGGTAGAGATAGGGTTCGATCATCTTGGCCTCGCCCATCACGAACTCGCCGAACTGGCCCAGTTCATGGTGGCGGCGGGCCAGCAGCGAACGGCGGTCGAAACGCTTGTGGTACTCGATGCCGATAAACAGCCCCTTTTCGAGCGCCAACGCTTCAAGCTCCTCCGCCTGTTCATACTCCAGCACCAGCGGCTTGACGCACAGCACGTGCTGGTCGCACTCCAGCGCATGCTTCACCACCTCGTAGTGGAACTGGTCCGGCATCGCCACAACCACCGTTTGGCGCGGCGGCATGTTTGCCAAAACCTCCTTGTACAGATCCGGGTATTTGTTTTCCGCAGGTTCGGAAAGCTCCGGGTGCGCCGTGAAACTTTGACCCGGAAAGGCCTGCGCAAATTCCTCGTTGCCCGCCAGCGCCTGCAACGGGGCGCTGTCCAAGGCACAAATATCAATGTTGCCCACCACGCCGGTTCGCTGCAGGTGATAGACCGATGGCAGAATGAGATCGTTCGTAATCATTCCGCCGCCAACAATTGCTACATCCGTTGATTTATTCATTCCAAAACTCCCTATCTGTCCGAACAAAACCCAAGGATCGATTTTTATTGCCGATTCGTCAATTTGCGATACGATCTATTCGTTATGCAAAATGATCCTCCAGCCAAATCAGGAAGCGGAAGCCGCCGCTGGCCGGCGCAAACCATTCGCCAACTGGAACACAAAGGGAAAAAAGCCGGCTATAAATTTCCCCGCAAGTCGCATGGCAAGAGCCACGAAATCAGCTATGTGGATTATGGCCGCATGTTTCTTGAACTGGACAACACCTCGCTAGTGCTCTCCTCCGGCGAATGCATCCTGATCCCCGCCCACACATCGCACTCGACCCAAAGCGACCAAAACCGCCCCTTTTCCTTCCTCAATATCATGTACGACGGGCGCTGCCCGGCGGCACTGGCAAAAAAGCGATTGGTTCTATTGCCGGAGGAGCGGCAGTTGATGGCCGACCTCAAGCAGGAATCCGAAAGCCACGCCCCCTACCACTCCGACATGCTGCTCCTGAAACTCAACCTGCTGCTGCTTTCCATGGCCCGCAACCATCGCAAGCAACTGGTGAACATTCCTGTTGCGGGATCCAACCGCATGACCCACAACCAGCAAATCGCCACTAGGGCCCTCGCCTGGCTCGAGGCTCACCTGCAAGAACCGCTCGACCCCGAAACCATCGCGCAGCACGCCGGGATCAGTGCCTCGCACCTGCGGAAACTGATAAAACAGGAAACAGGGAAAAGCCTCTCGCAACACCTGAAAACCCTGCGGGTGGAACTGGCCAAGCAGCTCCTGATGGAATCTCCGCTCAACATGAACGAACTGGCGTGGCGGGTTGGCTACACCTCCGCCCCGCACTTCTGCACCGTCTTCAAGAAAGAGACCGGCAAAACCGCCACCGAGTTCGCCCAATCCCTCGGCCAGCCCACCGCCTGATTCGGCATTAGCCAACAATAAAGAGCTTATCCATTAGGATAAACCCTTGAAGAAGTGGAGCGGGAGACGGGACTCGAACCCGCCACGTCCAGCTTGGGAAGCTGGCATTCTACCACTGAATTACTCCCGC
>JBDLHZ010000075.1:0-9113 GCA_039715135.1 Verrucomicrobiota bacterium | reverse complement strand
ATTGGTAGCGGGGCTCGGATTTGAACCGAGGACCTTCAGGTTATGAGCCTGACGAGCTACCGGACTGCTCTACCCCGCAATCTTTTCTCGCTGAGAGGTGGGTGAAGATATACGATTTAATGTTTGTTGCAAGCGGGAAAAATGGGTTTTTTCATTATTCTGGCTTGTCGGCTTTCTTGACGTTTGGGAAGGGGTCGGGTAGCTTCTGCGTTCATTTTTCAAGGAGACGAAGAAATGCCGGATATTCAAATCATGCCATCGATCTTGGCTGCGGACTTTGGGCGCTTGGCCGAGGGGTGCAAACGGGCGGAAGCGGCGGGTGCCGATCAGATCCATGTGGATGTGATGGACGGTGTTTTTGTGCCGAACATTAGTTTTGGGCCGGATGTGGTGAAGATGTCGGCCGCAACGGTCGGAATTCCGCAGAATGTGCATCTGATGGTGACGGAGCCGCACCATCACATCAAGGCATTCGCGGATGCGGGGTCGGACACGATCTTGATCCATATCGAAGCGAAGAGCGATATCGAGGAAACGCTGGCGGAAATCCGTGGGATGGGCAAGCGGGCGGGCATTACGATCAATCCGGAAACACCGGTGGAGAGCATTTTTCCGTGTGTGGAAAAACGGTTGGTTGACGAGGTGCTGGTGATGTCGGTGCATCCGGGCTTTGGCGGCCAGAAATATATTTCGTCGGTGGAGGAAAAGATTTCCACCATTCGCCGCATGGCGGATTGGGTGGATATTGCCATCGACGGCGGCATCGACAACGAAACGATCGCTTCGGCGACGGCGGCGGGGGCAAACCTTCTTGTGGCGGGTTCGTATCTCTTCAAGCAGGACGACATGGCGACGGCGCTTTCCGACCTTCGGGAAATTGCCAAGGACAATTATTGCCGGGCGATATAATTTTGACGGGATGACAGTCCGACCACCGGTTTAACCGGATTTCTCGTGAATTAGACTGCGAAGTCTCAAACAAGGAAAACAAGGTTCGTGCGATTAGCGAGATTCGTGATCAATATAAACTACAGAGAAGTGGATCGCTAATTGCGCGAATCACACGAATTCCCATAAGGATAGAATATGGAATTAATCAGAATGGAATTATTTCTCACACAGAGCCGCAAAGCCACGGAGAAGAAAAACAGCAAAACAGCTACGCCCTTGGTGGCTTCGTGTCTTAAGCGACCTTGGGGAGCGGGTGTGAGTATAATATCAATCAAGTTAATCCGATATAAGAACCTTGTATGAACGATCTTTCCCTCATCCGCAACTTCTCGATCATTGCCCACATCGACCATGGAAAGTCGACGCTGGCCGACCGCATGCTGGAGCTGACCCATTCGGTGGAACAGCGCAACATGAAGGAACAGCTGCTCGACTCGATGGATCTCGAGCGCGAGCGCGGCATTACGATCAAGGCGCATCCGGTAACGATGAAGTACACGGCAAAGGACGGGAAAACCTATACCTTTAATTTGATCGACACCCCCGGCCACGTGGACTTTTCCTACGAGGTTTCCCGCAGCCTCCAGGCCTGCGAGGGTGCGATCCTAGTGGTGGATGCTGCGCAGGGCGTGGAGGCGCAGACGGTTTCAAACACCTATCTGGCCGTTGAAAACGGCCTCGATATCCTTCCGGTGCTCAACAAGATTGAAATGCCGAATGCGGATGTGGACGAGGTTTCCCAGCAGATCGAGGATATCCTCGCCATCGAGGCGACCGATGCGCTGCAGGTGAGCGCCAAGACGGGGTTGGGCGTCGAGGCGGTGCTCGAGGCGGTGGTGGAGCGCTTTCCGCCGCCGGAACCGGCCAAGGATAAAGCGACCCGTGCGCTGGTATTCGATTCGAAATACGATGCCTTCCGCGGGGTGGTGGTCTATATGCGCCTCTTCAGTGGCTCGCTCAAAGCGGGTGATCGGGTGCAGGTGATGAGTACCGGCGAGAACTATGAGATCAAGGAAGTCGGCATTTTCACTCCCGAAATGGAGAAGAGCAAGAAGCTGGCCGAGGGTTCGGTGGGCTATGTGATCGCCAACATCAAGGATGCCTCCGAAATCCAGATCGGCGATACGCTCACGCTTTCAAAGACTCCAGCCGAAGATCCTCTTCCGGGCTTCAAGGAAATCCACCCGATGGTCTTTTCGGGCATCTATCCGGTGGAAACGTCCGACTATGAAAAGCTGGGCGTGAGCATGGACAAGCTGCGGCTGAACGATGCATCGTTCTCGTTCCAGGCGGAATCGTCGATCGCGCTGGGCTTTGGCTTCCGCTGCGGTTTCCTGGGGTTGCTTCACATGGAAATCATCATGGAGCGCCTGCGCCGCGAGTATAACCTCGATATTATTTCATCGTACCCCAACGTGGTTTACCGCGTGGTGATGAAGAATGGGGAAGTGCAGGAGATCGACAACCCGATGTATCTGCCCGATCTATCCTTGGTTGAGCATATTGAAGAACCGATGATCAACGCCACGATCATCTGCCCGACCGACTATCTGGGCGAAATGATGAAGCTGATCATGGAGCGTCGCGGCGAAATCGTGAAGACCGATTCGATCGATGGCCATCGTGTGATGCTTACCTCCCACATGCCGCTCAACGAAGTGCTGGTCGATTTTTATGACAAGCTCAAAACCATCAGTCGCGGCTATGCCTCGATGGATTATGAATATTCCGACTACCAGCCCTCCGAGCTCGTCAGGATGGACATCATGATCCACGGCGAGGTGGTCGATGCCTTTTCGAGCATCCTGCATCGCTCCAAGGCGGAGTTCCGCGGCCGGCAGATGTGCAAGTCGCTGCTCGACGTGATTCCGCGCCAGGCCTTCGCGGTGGCGTTGCAGGCGGCGGTGGGCGGCAAGATCATTGCCCGCGAAACGATTCGCGCCTACCGCAAGGACGTGACGGCCAAGTGCTATGGCGGCGATATTTCCCGCAAGCGCAAGTTGCTTGAGCGCCAAAAGGAAGGTAAGAAGAAGCTCAAGAAGATCGGCAAGGTCAATATCCCGCAGGAGGCCTTCATTGCTGTTTTGAAAACGAATCAACAATGAGAATCCTGAATATCGAATATCGAACAAGGAATATTGAATTTCGAAGGATAGTTGGTTCTACGTAGAATTTTATGGTGAATACGCGTTTTGGAGAGATAGCAGGAGAGGATTCGTTGCTAAAAGGTGTAGTATCGTTTCACCGCCCGCCAGGGTGGAAAACGATTCCGTTGGAAGAGGTTGCTGGGTGGAGGCCGAACTGCCGAACCGCTTTCCTTTCCGTTGGTCAGGTGAAGCGGCACTACACCTATTCTTGATGAACGACCATAAAATATACGAAGAGCCGGATAGTTGCGAATTACGAAAAGGATTTCCAATGGTTGGGTTTTTTAAACAGAGGAAGCTGCGCAAGCAGCTGAAGGAATATCTGCACGCGGCGCGGCATGCGCGGCACATGCGCGAGGATATCGCCGACCCGAAGGATCTCGAGGCGCTCGGAATCGCCGAGGCTGCCGTGCGTGAAATCCGCGAGACGGGCGAGGGCGATGTGGAAAAGGCGGTTGAAAAGCTGGCCGCCGCCGCCGACAAGGTTTATCCCTCTTCCAACAATTCCGGCATGCGCGAAAACGTGGAGGTCATCATTGTCGCCCTCGCTGCCGCCATGGCGATCCGCGCCTTTTTCTTCCAGCCCTTCAAGATACCGACCGGCTCCATGCAACCTACGTTGAATGGAATTACAACCGCCGAGCAGGCCGCGCCCGGTTTCCTTGATCGTCAACCGCTGAAGTTTGTGAAGTGGTTGTTGACGGGGGAGTCGTTCCAGATTGTCCGCGCCAAGGAAGCAGGATATCTCAAGCTGCACGAGGAGACGGCCGATAATCTCTATCTCAGTATCGGAAATTCCGTACACAAGATTTCCAAGCACAAGTTTGATCTCTCCAGGCTTGATGGAAGGAAGCAGTACAGCAAAGGGGATGTCATTCTGGCCAACAAGGCGATTGCGGGCGACCATATCCTGGTCAACAAGATGAAGTACAACTTCATGCGGCCGGAACGCGGCGATATTTCGGTGTTCGACACCAAGAATATCGACCATGATCAAGTACGCGCCGACACCTTCTACATCAAGCGCATGGTGGGCCTGTCCGGGGAAAAGATGCAGATCCAGAACGGGCGCATCGTGGCCGATGGCCAAATCATCGACGAGCCACCAATGTTTGAGAAAATCGCCACCGACCCGGCCTACCACGGCGGGCACGGCAACGCGGGGTTGCTGCTCGATCCGGATGCATCGATCCAACTGGCGGACGATGAATATCTGATGTGCGGCGACAACACCTTGCCGGGCATGAGTCTCGACGGGCGCTTTTTCGGCGGGGTTCCGCGCGATGATTTTCAAGGCCCGGCATTTTTTGTCTATTGGCCCTTCCGCGAGCACTGGGGCATTGTGCGGTAGTGCGCCCCGTTTCCTGGCCGCCATAGGTGATTGGTGGAGAACACCAACGGGGTGTTGACAGAAACGCGGTTTTTCTATTCACTCCCATAGGTTTCCGCAGGTTGCGGGAGGATGTACCATGCCACGTTTGCTACGCATATCTGGAATATTGTTTTTTGCGATCCTGATCGGTTTTATGGCCAACCGGTTGCAGGAGCTGTATGAGGCGGGAACCCTTTTTGAACAGTACAACAGCCAGCGCAAAGCCGACATCACCTTGCTTATCGTCTCTATTTGCGGACTCGCAGCCCTGGGCTTCTTCGAACTTGTTCTTTCACGCCGGCGCGTCGAGCAGCACGGTTTTGGCCTTGCATCGATAAAGAAGGATCCGGAGCCCGCAGTGGGGGATTCAGCCAGTATCTATGCCGCTCCGGAAGCCATTGACGAATGGCAGGGGCGGCAGGAACGCATATCGAAATCCCGCCGTCGCCTGAGCCTTGAAATATCTGGATTGTGGATGAGCCTGTTGCGGGTTTGTTGCGGAGTCCTTCCGGTGGTCTATCTCTACACCTTGGTGGATTATCTGTTTATCTGGCTGCCCACTGGGGCGGGAAGCCTGGGATTGTCGATTCTCTTCCCGGTTCTCTTCCTTGGTTCGGCGCTGGCCTCTGTCGGGATCCTGCGCAAGAAAGTGTGGGGCTTGAACTTCGGCTATGCCATGGCCATCTTCCATCTGCTTATTTTCCCGATCGGCACGGCCGCAGGATTGGTGATGCTGGTTGGGCTGATGGGCGCGACATCTGAATTCACTACTCCCGAACGGGAACACCGTCGCAAGGCTATCCGCCGGGCGAAACGCCGCCGCAAGGCGAAACGCAGGAAATTGCAATCCGCGGCGATGTAGGCGTTCCAGCCATCGGCTTCAACCCATTCCGTCATATTTATTGTGAAGCACACTTCGAAGCATATGATCTTATGCGCATATGCGCATAAGATCATATGGAACAATTCACGAATGATATGAGATGCCGTATCCACATGTTGGTTCAGTCCTGCGCCTCGGCGAACTGCTCGAGTACTGCGGCTTCGGGCCTGCGGTCAACGAGGCTGAAGAGCGCAATCAGGCACACGGATACCGCAAACCCCGGCACGATTTCGTAGAGATCGAAAACGCCGCCTTCCAATTGCTTCCACACCAGCACGGTAGTGCCGCCGCCGACGATGCCTGCAATCGCCCCGTTGCGCGTCATGCGCTTCCAGTATAGCGACATGAGCACCAGCGGGCCGAATGTCGCGCCAAAGCCGGCCCACGCGTAGGCAACGAGATCGAGCACGCTGCTATCGGGCTTGAGCGCAATCGCGCAGGCCATGGCCGCCACGCCGATCACGGTTCCCCGGCTCACCCACACAAGCTCCTTTTCGGATGCGTTCGGGCGGATGATGACGCGGTAGAGATCCTCCGTCAGCGCCGACGAAGTGACGAGCAGCTGTGAATCGGCCGTGCTCATGATGGCCGCCAGCACCGCCGCCAAAAGAATTCCCCCGACGATGGGGTGGGTGAGCCGGTCGACGAGAACCATGAAGCTTTTTTCCGCATCGGAGTTGGAGAGTGTTTCCGGTAGGTAGGCACGTCCCGCCAGCCCCACGAGCACGGCGAAGGAAAGGCTGATGACGACCCAGACCATGGCGATCTTCCGGGCAGACCCAACCTCCGACGGGGAGCGGATCGCCATGAAGCGGGTGAGGATGTGCGGTTGTCCAAAATATCCCAAACCCCAGGCCAGCAGGGAAACGATGGCCAGCAACGGTATCGGCTGGCCGTCGATGGTGTTGAACAGGTTCAGGAATCCGCTCCCGGTGGAATCGAGGGTCGAAACTGTTTTGGCGAATCCGCCCGTGGCGTGGATTGCCAGCAGGGGCACGGTAATGATGGCGAAGAACATGATGATGCCTTGGAAGAAATCCGTCCAACTGACCGCCATGAATCCGCCAAGCGCGGTGTAGGAGATAATCACCACCACCCCGATGAGCAGCGCGCTGTGGTAGGGCAGGCCAAAGACCGATTCAAAAAGCTTGGCGCCGGCGACGAAGCCGGAGGCGGTGTAGATCAGGAAAAAGACCAGGATGAAAAGGGCGGAGAGGGTGCGCAGCAGGCGGTTATGGTCGTTGAAGCGGTTGGCGAAATAGTCGGGCAGGGTGATGGCGTTGCCCGCGATTTCAGTGTAGCGGCGCAGGCGCCGGGCCACGAACCGCCAGTTAAGGTAGGTTCCGGCCGCCAGCCCGATCGCGATCCATGACGCCTCCATTCCCTGGAGGTAGGCGTAGCCCGGCAGGCCGAGCAGGAGCCACCCGCTCATGTCCGATGCCTGCGCGCTCATGGCCGCCACCCATTTGTTGAGCTGGCGGTCGCCGATCAGGTAGTCGGAGAGCGATTCGTTGCGTTTGTAGAAATGCGAGCCGATCGCCAGCATGAAGAGCAGGTAGACAATAAAGGTAATAATGACGCTTAGATTTTCCATGGGTTTGTAACGAGTAATGCGTAATTCGTAACTGAATTGTCGAATTCAAGCAAGATGGTTTGATTTTTGTTGGCTAAGCAATTACGAATTACGCATTACGAATTAAGGAGTCCTTTCATGACCAAGCAGACCAAACAGTTTCTCGCCGATCTCATCAACAGCATCAGCCCGTCGGGCTATGAAGCGCCGGTGGCCAAGGTGTGGAAGGCCGAAGCATCGACCTTTGCCTCCAAGGTATGGACGGACACCCACGGCAATTCGCACGCCATCGTCAATCCCGGTGGTTCGCCACGCGTCATGCTTGCCGGCCACTACGACGAAATCGGCTTCCAGGTTTCGCATATCGACGACAAGGGCTTTCTCTGGATCCAGGCGCTGGGCGGCTGGGATCCGCAGATCGCCCAGGGGCAGCGCGTGCAGATCATGACCAAGAAGGGCGTCGTCCGCGGCGTGATCGGCAAAGTGGCCATCCACATGCAGACGCCTGAGCAGCGCAAGAAGGTTTCCGAGATAAAGGATCTATGGGTCGATATCGGCGCGAAAGACAAGAAGGATGCTGAGAAAATGGTCGAGATAGGCGATCCACTTGTCGTTGCCTACGGCTTCGAGGAACTCGCCAACGGCCTTGCGGCTGGCCGCGCGTTCGACGACCGCGCCGGCGCGTTCGTGGTGCTCGAAGCCGCGAAGCAACTGGCCAAGCTCAACCCCCAGGCCGAGATCCATGCCGTCGCCACCGTGCAGGAGGAGATTGGCCTGCGCGGTGCCACCACCGCCGCCTATGGAATCGATCCGGATATTGGGATTGCCGTCGACGTCACCTTCGCCACCGACCACCCGAACATGGGCGATGCCATGAAGCGCGAAAACCTAATCGAGTTGGGCAAAGGCCCCGTGCTGACACGCGGCCCCAACATTAACTCCAAACTGTTCGACCTGATGGTAAAGACCGCCAAGGCCGAAAAGATTCCATATCAGGTCAATGCCGAGCCGCGTGGTACCGGCACCGATGCCAACGCCATCCAGCTCAACCGGGCCGGAGTGGTTTCGGGGCTTGTCAGCATTCCGCTGCGCTACATGCACAGTCCATGCGAGCTGATCAGCCTCAAGGATTTGGAGCAGTGCGCCAAACTGCTGGCCAAGGCCGTTGCCAAGATTACGCCCCGCACCAACTTTGTGCCGTTTTAAAGCCGCAACCAAATTAGGAAACCACGGAAGACACTGAACACACGGAAATCAGCAGGAAGATGTTTGCAGAATAGTGTGGCGTGCGCTTCCATTCTGATGGAGCGCGCATCGTCCTGGAGAAACACGTTGCGCGGAAAGCACGCTTCACGTGACCACGTTGGCACGTGGAACGTGACTCACGTGGCCCGCAGACGGGAAGCGCGCACTACACGGTTGGGAGGTTTTGCAAGTAGCTTCCAAGAATGTCGGACGGGGTCGTTTTCACATCGACTGGAACGCGGCACTGTTGCGCGCCTTCGGAGCGATAGTGGTCAAGCAAGGGATGCGTGCGCGCGGCATAGATCTCCAGCTTGCGTGCAATCTCCGCGACCGAATCGTCCATGCGCTCCGTGCGGTCGCCACCGCTGTTGCCTGCAATGCGCGCGTGAACGATATCCGCCGTGCATTCGAGAGCCACGACGAGGATCACATCCAGGGCTTCGCCCACATCGCGCGCCTGTCCGGCATGGCGCGGCAACCCGTTTAGGACAACGATATCCTGCGCCCCTGTATCCTGCTCCTTCATGAAGGTTTCCAGAATCGTGCGGGCAATATGGAATGTATCGTTTTCGAGTAGGGCGCCATTTGTCAGTACGCTTTGGACATAAGCCACATCGTCCGCCACCAGTCCCCGACCGCCGTGTTTCGCGACATGCCGGAGCTGCGCCCCGAAGTCAAAGTGGACACAGCGCCGCCCGGACAGGCCGCGCTCCGCAATGCACTCGCCCAGCGGCGTCTTGCCCGACCCCGTTGGACCCAGTAGTAGAATCGCTTCGTTTTTCATCATGTCTTGGGTTGGGGATCCGGGAATCTAGACATTTTCTCTCTTCTTTACAGACGGGTCACTGGGGACATGCTCAAGGTACCCGGCGCCAGCACTGGTGACCTCCCATATGTGCCCATCCGGGTCGGCAAAGTAGGCGCCTGTGCAATCTCCCCAGC